>NZ_JAEPRP010000021.1:32824-59904 GCF_016652895.1 Ensifer sp. SSB1 | reverse complement strand
CGGATTTGCTGCACCTGCGAAAAGCTGCGATCGCTTTTTTAACCCTAATTTAAATTCAAAATTACTAAGTACTTATCGGTCAGTGCGCGCTCCGGTTCCTCCCCGTGAAGGCGCAGCAAACAGCCGGTCCTCCTCCCGCCGGTATGGCTGACCATGTCCTCCCAACAACGCGATCGCGACATCACAGGAGTCACGGCAGTGACGTTCAAGAACCTTTCGATTTTGACCAAGGTCGGCCTTGTGGTCGTGGTCATGGGCATATCCTCCATTCTGATCGCGCTCGCTGGCGCGCGCGGTCTTTCCTCCCTCGGCGCCACGATCATCGATGTCGGTGCCCGCGAAGAGGCAGCGCGCGAGGCGATGGACCTGCGCGTCGACATCATTGCCGTCAGCCGCATGACCTATCAGCTTGCCGCAGCGCCGCAGAAGGCCGCCGATTTCGGCCTGGAAACCGAGAAGCGCGCCGAGGAAATGCTCGGCCGTGTGACGAAGATCGAGGCGGTTGCCGACGACGCCGAAGACAAGCTGCTGAATGATATCCGCATCACACTGAACAGCTACTTCGATGAGATCCGCGCGATGGTCTCCGTCGCGGCCAGCCAGGGCACGGATGCTGCCGCCGTCAAGGCGGCGCTCGACAAGGCGCTTGAGGCCCAGAAGACCGTGACGGCGACGGTCAAGACCTACAGCACCTATTCCGGCGACGAGCTGGCGGCCGCCCGCGCCGAGGCGCTCAATTCCTCCTCCGTCGCGATGACCATCCTGGCCGCCGCCGCTGCGGCCTGCGTGCTCTTCGGCGTCGGCGTGAGTCTCGTCGTTGCCCGTCGCGGTATCGTCATGCCGGTCCGCGAATTGACCTCGACGATGAGCGAACTCGCCGACGGCAAGCTTGACGGCGATAGTACGGATGTTTCCCGCCAGGACGAGATCGGTGAGATGGCACGCGCCGTCGAAGTCTTCCGCAAGAACGGCATCGCCATGCGCTCGATGAAGGCGCAGGAAGCGGCACTGCATGCGCGCAGCAGCGACCTGCAGTCCAACATCAGCGTCGTCGTCGCCTCCGCCGTTGCCGGCGATTTCACCGGTCGCATCACCAAGGACTATGAAAACGACGACCTCAACCGCTTTGCATCGAGCGTCAACGAGCTCGTTTCCAGCGTCGACCAGACGGTCAACGAAGTCCGCCGCGTGATCGCGGCACTTGCCGATGCCGACCTGACGCAGACCATGCGCGGTGAATTCCACGGCGCCTTCGCCGAATTGCAGCGGAACGTCAACCAGACGATGGTGACGTTGCGCTCGACCATGCAGAACGTGCGCGGCGCGGCCAGCACCATCAACGACAACTCCGCCGAGTTGAGCTCTGCTGCCAACGATCTCTCCAAGCGCACGGAACAGCAGGCGGCTGCCCTCGAAGAGACCGCCGCAGCGCTCGACGAGATCACCTCGACCGTACGCACCGCTTCCGAGCGGGCGAACGAGGCGCATGAGATGGTGCGCGCCACCAAGGAAAGCGCCGGCCGCTCGGGCGCGATTGTACGCAGCGCGGTCGACGCCATGGGGCGGATCGAGGATTCCTCCAACCGCATCAACCAGATCATCTCGGTCATCGACGAGATCGCCTTCCAGACCAACCTGCTGGCGCTCAACGCCGGCGTCGAAGCGGCGCGTGCTGGCGAGGCGGGCCGTGGTTTTGCGGTTGTCGCCCAGGAAGTGCGCGAACTCGCCCAGCGTTCGGCCAACGCTGCCAAGGAGATCAAGACACTGATCCACAGCTCGGCCTCGGAGGTCGAGAACGGCGTGGCGCTGGTGCGCTCTACCGGTGACGCGCTGCTTGAGATCGAGACCCTGGTCAACAATGTCAGTGGCCACGTCAACACGATCGCCACAGCCGCCCGCGAACAGGCGACCGCGCTGCAGGAAATCAACACGTCGGTCAATCATATGGACCAGATGACCCAGCAGAACGCGGCGATGGTGGAAGAAACCACGGCAGCAAGCGGCACGCTCGCCGAAGAAAGCCGTCAGCTGCGCACGATGCTGGCGAAATTCAAGCTTGAGGCGCAGACCGGCCGCGACAGCTGGAGCCGTGCTGCCTGATCAAAGGGGGCAGCGAACAGCAAAAAGGGCCGGCATTTGCCGGCCCTTTCTCGTTTCGGGGACTGGCAACGATCAAGCTTCCGGCGAAACGCCGAAACGACGGTAGGGTGTTCGGCAGTCTCGACCCGGACGCTCCTTGTCCGCGTATGGGCCATCAGCCCGTCGCGGCCGGAGGCGCGGGGCCAGACGGCGCCGGCAGGGCCATGGGGATGTCGTTGGCGAGCGCGACCGCTTCCACCTCGAAGACGGTGACGCCTGTGAAGGGGCAGAAGACCTCCTCGCGGGCGCGGCCGTCGGATTTTCGGACGGAAGGGTAAAACCCCGCAAAAATCGCTGAAAATGCCCATTGAAATCGATTACATTTTCTGGCTTCATGGCTTTCGCAAGATTTGGGAGGATCTGATGAAGAAATTTATCGCCGCGGCGCTTGGCGCTGTCGCAACCATTGCTATTTCCGCTTCTTTCGCCAATGCCGAGACTTTCAAGATCGGCCTGTCCAACGGCTGGGTCGGCAGTGAATGGCGCACGCAGATGATCGACGAGGCCAAGGAGGCCGCGGCGAAGTGGAAGGAGAAAGGCGTCGACGTCGAAGTCTCCGTCCAGAGCGCCAATGTCGACGTGCCCGGCCAGATTGCGCATGTGCGCAACTTCATCGCCGAAGGCGTGAATGCCATCATCATCAACCCCAACAGCCCGACGGCCTTCGATCCGAGCTTCGCCCAGGCGAAGGAGGCCGGCATCCTGGTAATCGCGACGGACGCCGAGGTTTCGTCGCCGGATGCGACCTATGTCGGCATCGACCAGACGGCCTGGGGCGCGTCCGGCGCCAAGTGGCTCGCCGACACGCTCGGCGGCAAGGGCAAGGTGGTCGCGATCAACGGCGTTGCCGGTCATCCGGCCAACGAGATGCGTGTCGCCGGCTACAAGAGTGTCTTCAAGGACTATCCGGATCTCCAGGTCGTCAACGAGGTCAACGCCAACTGGGATCAGGCCCAGGGCCAGCAGGCGATGCAGAACATCCTTGCGACCTATCCTGACATCAACGGCGTCGTCGTGCAGGACGGCATGGCGGCCGGTGCCTGGAAGTCGATCATGGACGCGGGCAAGTCCAGCCAAATCGCCGCGACCGGCGAAATCCGCAAGGACTTCATCGACCTCTGGGTCAAGGACAAGCTGAACTCCGGCGCGACCGTCAATCCGCCCGGCGTCATGGCAAGCGCACTCAACGTCGCGGTGCTGATGCTGCAGGGCAAGGAACTGAAGGAGCCGGCGACGGCAGGCCAGTACAAGAACGCCATGTACCTGCCGATCCCGTTCATCGACAGCAAGAATCTCGCGGACGCCGCCAAGCAGCTGGACGGCAAGCCAGGTTACTACTCCTACACCAACGCGCTTTCGATCGACGACGCCACGGCGTTGTTCAAGTAAGCTCGGGCTTCGCCGGGCGGCTCTTGTCTTGAGCTGCCCGGCGACCGATGCCGCCGATGGCCGCCGGCCAAGGCCGATCGGCGTGAAAGAACGCTGCAGCGGAGCCGGTGTTGATACGTGGCTCCATGATGATGCGGCAACCAACCAAGATGATGGACGACAGCCAATGTCGAAACTGAGACTGAACGGCGTGAGCAAGGCTTACGGCGCAACGCTGGCGCTACGCCGCGGCGATCTCGAGATCGCGGCCGGCGAGGTGCACGTGTTGATGGGCTCCAACGGCTCCGGCAAGAGCACTCTGTGCAAGATCATTGCCGGCAGCGTGCGCCCCGACGGTGGCCAGATCCTGATCAACGACAAGCCCGTGACGATCTCCGGACCGCAGGCGGCGCGCGCTGCCGGCATTGGCATCTTCTACCAGGAACTCAGCCTCGCCGGTCATAGGTCGGTCGAGGAGAACATCTGCCTTTCCGCCCTGCCGGTGAAAGCAGGCTTTTTCATCGACCGGCAGGCCCTCAAGGCGCGCGCGGCGCGCTACATCGCGCTTTTTGCCGAAGTCGCCGGTGAGGGTTTTTATGCGGAGGCGCTTGTCGGCAACCTGCGCGCCGATCAGCGGCAACTGGTCGAGATCATGAAAGCGCTCGCCAGCGAAGCGCCGGTCCTGATCTTCGACGAACCGACCTCGGCGCTCGACCGCGCCCAGGTCGATCGTTTCTTCGAGATCCTGCGCGGCCTGAAGGCGCAGGGGCGCGGCATCATCTTCATCTCGCACCGCATGGACGAAATCACCGCGATCGGAGATCGCGTGACGATCATCCGCGACGGCGAAACCATCGAGACGTTGAAACTCTCCGACACCGATCCGGCAACGGTGATCCGGCTGATGGTCGGCGGCGCGAGTGACATGCCGGCGGCAAGGTCGTCGGCACCGGCGGTGGTGGAAACACAGTCGCAGGCGGCGATCTCCGTCCGGAACCTCTCGGGCAAGGGCTTTGGCGACGTCAGCTTCGAGGTGGCGAAGGGCGAGATCCTCGGCCTTGGCGGTCTGCACGGGCAGGGGCAGTCGGCGCTGCTGCGGGCGATCTTCGGCGCAGGCACCGTCTCATCCGGTGAAGCGACGATCGGCGGCCAACGCTACGATGCCAGAAGCCCGCGCGATGCGATCCGCCGCGGCTGCGCCTACGTCTCCGGCGATCGTGGTCGCGACGGCGTCATCAGCGGCCGCCCGGTCATCGAGAACGTCACGCCGATCCACTATCTGCGCGACCGGCTGATGCTCGCGCGGCCATCAAGCCTCCGGGACAAGGCGATGCCGGCGCTCGAAGCGATGCACACCAAGTTTGCGAGCCTCTTCCACCCGATCAATTCGCTCTCGGGCGGAAACCAGCAGAAGGTGATCATCGCCCGCTGGCTGATCGACCGACCCGACGTGCTGCTGCTCGACGACCCGACCAAGGGCATCGACCTCCAGGCCAAGGCCGATCTCTTTGCGCTCATCCGACAGCTGGCGGCCGAAGGTCTCGGCATCCTGCTCTATTCGTCCGAGGATGCCGAGCTGCTCGGCAATGCCAATCGCATCCTCGTCTTTAACGGCGGCTCGGTGACGCGCGAACTGACCGGCGACGATCGCACCCGCTACAATCTCTACCAGGCTGCATACGAGGCCGCATGATGACATCGACCGCGACAGACATTTCTTCGCCAGGGAGTGGCGGCCTGCGCTCCTGGCTCGAGCGCTACCCGTTCCTGCCGGCGCTCGTCATCCTCATCGCGCTCCTGGCGCTGAACGGCATCTTCTCACCAAATAGCCTGAGCTTCCGTTCGTTGACGGGATTGCTCAGCACCTATATGGCGCTCGTCATGCTGGCGATCGCCCAGACCTATGTCGTCTCCGCCGGCGATATCGACCTTTCCGCCGGAGCGACGCTATCGCTGGTCAATGTCGCGATCGTCGTGCTGATGGAGCGCTGGGGCGGCGGCGCAGGCGCGGTGCTGCTTGCGCTGGCGCTTGGGCTCCTCATCGGGCTTGCCTGCGGACTGGTCAACGGACTGGTCGTTGCAGCACTTCGGCTACAAGCGATCGTCGCGACCTTTGCGACCAGCATCTTCTTCACCGGCCTTGCGCTCTATGTCATGCCTGTCGCCGGCACGCCGGCGCCGGCCTTATTCTGGCGCACCTATGGCGGCCGTCTCCTGGGCCTGCCGTTCGTGTTCTACGTGCTCGCGTCGCTGGCCGTGCTGCTTTTCCTCCTGTCGCGCACGCGCATCGTCACCGAGCTTCTTGCCGTCGGTGACGACCAGCAGGCGGCCTTTCAGACCGGCTTGCCGGTCGTCGCGGTCCGCATCAGGGGCTACCTGCTCTGCGGCCTCTTCTCGGCGCTAGCCGCCTTTTGCCTGACGGGCGATACGGCGAGCGGCGATCCGCTCGTCGGCGGCAAGATGACGCTCTACAGCGTCGCCGCCGTCGTGCTTGGCGGCAGTGCGCTTGCTGGTGGCTGGACGACGGTTGTCGGCTCGCTCCTCGGCACACTGACGATCGGCCTCGTCAATTCGCTGGTCTTCTTCATGGGCACGCCGTCCGAATGGCAGAACTTCGTCCAGGGCCTCGCCATTCTCGTCGTCCTGATGGCCGGCGTGCTCGCCGGCCGGAGGGCACGGGCATGAGTTCGGTTTTCGCCTTCTTGAAACAGCCGCTGGTCGTGGCCCTGACCCTCATCGTCGCGCTGCTTGTTCTCGGCCAAAGCCTGTCTCCGGGCTTTGCCTCGACCGACCAGATCCTGCGGCTGCTGATCGTCGCCGCGCTGCTCGGTATCGTCGCCGCCGGCCAGAATGTCGTCATTCTCGGCGGGCGTGAGGGCATCGACCTCTCCGTCGGCGGCGTCGTCTCGCTCTCGGCGATCATTGCCGGCAATGTCATGAACGGGGCCGATGGCGGCATCCTGCCGGCCGTACTCGCTTGCTTGGCGGCGGGCGCATTTTTCGGCCTTTTGAACGGCCTCGGCGTCACGCTGCTGCGCATCCCGCCGCTGGTAATGACGCTTGGCATGCTTGGCGTGCTGCAGGGCCTACTGGTCGTCATCCGCCAGGGCATCCCTTCGGGCCGCGCAGCCCCCGGCCTCTCCGCCTTCGTGACGCAGCCGCTGGCGCTCGGCATTCCCGGCATCATCTGGCTCTGGATCGCGATCGGCCTGTTCATGGCCTTCGTGCTCAACCGCACGGTCTTCGGTCATCGCATCTATGCGATCGGCTCCAATGAGCATGCGGCCTATATGGCGGGCGTGCCGGTTCGGCTCATGCGCATCGGTCTCTTTATGATCTCGGGCATGTTCGCGGCGATCGCCGGGCTCTGCCTGCTCGGCTATTCCGGCTCCTCCTTTGCCAATGTCGGAGAGCAATACATGCTGTCGTCGATCATCGCAGTCGTCTTCGGCGGCACGTCTCTTGCCGGTGGCAAGGGCGGCTACACAGGCACCATGGCGGGCGCGCTGTTGCTCGTCATCCTCCAGGGCATCCTGACGACCGTGAACATCGACGAATCCGGGCGTCAGATGGTGTTCGGCGCGACGCTACTGCTGCTCATGCTGTTCTATGGCCGCGGGAGGGCGATGCGGGCATGAGCGAGCGGCCGAAGATCAAGGATATCGCGGAGCGCGCCGGCGTTTCGGTCGCGACCGTCTCGCGGGCGCTGAGCGGCTCGTCGCTGGTGACCGACGAGACACGCAAGCGCATCAACGCGCTTGCGCGCGAGCTCAACTACCGCCCCAATGTCAGCGCGCGCAACTTGCGCACTCGCCGGTCGATGTCGGTGCTGCTCGTCGTGCGCGACGTCGGTAACCCCTTCTATCTCGAGATACTCAAGGGCGTGGAAGCGACGGCGCGTGAAGCCGGTTACGCCGTCCTCATGGGCAACACCGAGAACGACCCGGACCGCGAGGTCGAGTATTTCAACATGCTGCGCGACGGTCATGCCGACGGCATGATCCTGATGACCGGCAAGCTGCCGCCGCCGCAGCCGGGCGAAAGTGCGGATCTCTCGCATCTGCCTGTTGTTATCGCGCTTGAAATGATCGAGGGATCCGGTTTCCCGCATGTTCAGATCGACAACGTCGCTGCGGCTGAGGCTGCGGTCGAGCATCTGGTCGCGCTCGGGCATCGCCGCATCGCCCATATCGCCGGTCCGCTGCCGGAGGTTATGGCGCTTCATCGCCGTGACGGTTATCGGGCCGCCATGAAGGCCGCCGGCCTTGCGATTCCGGAGGGTTACGAGGTGCGCGGCGATTACCTGCTCGAAAGCGGCGAGGCCCGCGCCGCGGACCTTTTCGCCCTGCCGGAGCCGCCGACGGCGATCTTCGCCGCCAACGACGAGATGGCCTATGGCGCGATCCATGCGCTGCGGCGGCTCGGCCGCGATGTTCCGGGCGACGTCTCTGTCGTCGGGTTCGACGACCTTTATCTGAGCAAAGCCTTCTATCCGCCGCTGACGACCGTCAGCCAGCCGCGCGCCGACATTGGTCGCACGGCGATGTCGCAGCTTCTCAACATCCTTTCTGACGGTGACGTCGCCGCAGAGCCGGCCATCGTCCTGCCGACCACGCTCAACATCCGCGGCAGCACCGCCCCGCCACGAAAATAGCCGGAGCGGGATGAACGCACGTGGTTTCCACACGTCCCGCATCCCGCCGTTACCACACTCGATCAATGGGAGAAGAGAATGACACAGCTACCGAAGCAGACGCTGCGCGTGGGTTTCGTCGGATCGGGCTTCATCGCCCATTTCCACTTGAAGTCGATGATCGGCGTGCGCAATGTCGAGGTCACCGGTGTCTTCAGCCGCAAGGCTGAAAACCGTGAGAAGTTTGCAAACGAGGTCGCATCCCTCGGTCTCGGCAGCTGCCGTACCCATGAAAGCCTGGAAGCGCTGCTGACCGCCGACGACGTCGATGCGGTCTGGATCCTTTCGCCCAACTATACCCGCATCGACGTGATGCGAACGCTGCACAAGGCGGTCAAGGACGGCCGCAGCAGGGTCTTCGCCGTTGCCTGCGAAAAGCCGCTTGCGCGCACCGTGGCCGAGGCCCGCGAGATGCTGTCGCTGGCCGAAGATGCCGGCCTTAACCATGGCTATCTCGAAAACCAGGTCTTCTGCACGCCCGTCCTGCGCGGCAAGGAAATCATCTGGCGGCGCGCGGCGTCCACCACCGGCCGCCCCTACCTGGCGCGGGCGGCCGAGGAACATTCCGGCCCGCACGAGCCCTGGTTCTGGCAGGGCGACAAGCAGGGCGGCGGCGTGCTCTCGGACATGATGTGCCACAGCGTCGAAGTCGCACGCTACCTGCTGACGGCGCCGGGTGCGCCGCGCAATTCGCTGAAGATCAAGGCGGTGAACGGCACCGTCGCCAATCTCAAATGGACGCGGCCGCACTATGCCGAACAGCTGCGCAACCGCTTCGGCAGCGAGGTCGACTATCGCAGCCGACCGTCGGAGGATTTCGCCCGCGCCACGGTGACGCTCGAAGACCAGGACGGCAACGAGCTGATGATCGAGGCGACCACCTCCTGGGCCTATGTCGGCGCCGGGCTGCGCATCCAGCTCGAACTGCTCGGGCCGGAATATGCGCTCGAATATAATTCGCTCTCCACCGGCCTGAAGATCTTCATGTCGCGCGAGGTCAAGGGCTCGGAAGGCGAAGATCTCGTTGAGAAGCAGAACGCCGAGCAGGGCCTGATGCCGGTGCTCGAGGATGAGGCCGGCGTCTATGGCTACACGGATGAGAACCGCCATATGGTCGAGTGCTTCCGCAAGGGCGAAAAGCCGCTCGAAACCTTCGGGGACGGCCTTGCCGTGGTCGAGATGCTGATGGGCCTTTACCGTTCGGCAGAAATCAACGCGACCCTCAACTTCCCGGCGCCGGAACTGGAGCATTACGTGCCGGTCGTCGCGCGCCGTGGGGCCTGACGACGATCGTCATGCACCAAGAGCCGTCCCACTTCGCGGATTAATTTTACGGTGATGGCTGTGATGGTCTTCACCGCCCCGCCAGCATCAGGAGAATGCCGGCGCAATAGCTCAGGACCGCCGCGAGCGTGGAGGTCATCCCCAATTATACGCCTACCTCCGTGATCTCTGTTGACGGGGATCAATGTCGCCGCGCGCGCATCTGCCTACGCTGATCCAGTCCCTAAGCCCGGTCGCGAGGAGGAAACGCGATGACATACAAGACCATTCTCGCCGTCGTCGGCGTAGATCATTCCGCAGAGCATCTGCGCGCGGCAGCACAGGTTTGTGCATCCGCAAACGCTCACCTTTCCCTGTTGATCGTCAAGCTCGCTGCCGCTCCGCCGATCGGCGATTATGCCGCCGCCATCTCCATCGATTGGCTGAACGAGCGGCAGCGCGATGTCGACAAGCTCGATTCCTGCGTGGCGAAAGCAACGGATGTTCTCACCAGGGAAGGCATCTCGTTCAGTGTCGAAACGAAGTATACCGAAGCCGCCTGGGCCGATGACGAGATCGGCGAGCGTGCCCGCTACGCGGACCTGACGCTGGTCGGCGACGGTCTGATGCTGGACCCGGAACTGCGCTCACGCACCATCGACGGGACGTTGTTCAGCTCGGCCCGGCCGGTCCTCATCATGCCCAAGGGCAAGCCGGCACGTCTTGATCCGAAGACCGTGGTGCTGGCGTGGAACTCCCGGCTGGAAGCGGCCCGCGCGGTGCGCGAAGCGCTCGACATGCTGACTGGCGCCAGGATCGTCCATGTTACGATGGTCGACCCGCGTTCTGCCTACGGCAAGAACGGCGAGGAACCGGGCGCCGATATCGCCGGGTATCTTGCCCGGCACGGCGTTTCCGTTTCCGTCGAGCGGCTGCCGAGTGGCGGGCATCGGGTTGACGATGTAATCAATCGGTTCGCCTCCGATGTGGGTGCGGATATGATCGTCATGGGTGCCTATGGACACTCCAGAATGCGCGAGCGTGTTTTCGGCGGAGTCACCCGTTCGATGCTCGAAAACGCCGTGGTCCCCGTGCTCATGGCGCATTGATTGGCAGGGCCGGGTGGGGCGCGCAGCATTTGCCTGCGCGCCGAGCGGCGTCAGCCCGCAGAGGCGGCGCGTCCGGTCACGTCGTCGATCTCGATTTCGAAGAACAGATGCGGGGATGTGCCGGCAACGGGTTGCTCGCCTGGCTTCAGGCCCCCCGGCTCCCACCAGTTGATGCGCTGTTCGAGCAGAGACCAGGCGTTCATGCGCTCGCGGTGCCATTGTTTCGTATCCGGCAGTTCCTGGTAGCGGCCGTGGATGACGACGCTTCGCCAGTTCTGCCGGTCCGTTCCCGTGTCGACCTGCACGCAGACACGCGGATTGGCCCGCATCCAGTCGATCTTCTGTCCGGGCATCGAGAAGCTGTAGAGCCGGTTGGCTGCCAAGGCGTACTGGATGGGAACGATATAGGGCTGGCCATCCCTGGTGCAGCCCAGCCGGGCGATATGGTTCTCAGCGACAAGGTCAAGACATTCCTGCCGCGTCATCTCTCTGATCAACATGTGGCTCTCCTTTTTTAAAGAGATCGTCCAACCATCAGTCTCCGCCGACCAGGCATACTGGCATTGATCTCGCTCAAGTGCTGCCGATTTCGGCGATGCCGTCGCTTGGGTGTGGGCGGCGAGAAAATCCCTTGGCATGGGAATAAACGCTGTGGCGCTCCGTTTTCCCTCCCACGAAATCAGCCCGATGGCCTTCGTGCAGCGCGGTTGCTGCGCCTAAGCCCGGTGCCAACAAGGGAGCGCAGCCATGACCGCCAGCCCGGTGATCGCTTCGGATCAAGACCTCGTGGCCATGACGAGCGTGGGGACGGACCGCATCGAAGGTCACATGCCGGTGAGCGAGGTACGCCTTCTCGTTGGCGCAATGCTAGTGGCTTTTGCCGGCGTTCTGATCTTCCTCGCCGCGGATGGGCTGACGCTTTCGATGCGGTTGGCGCTCATGGTGTTTGCGACGACGCTCGTCGGCTGGACGGTGTTCGAACTGCCGGAGACGCCGGTCGCGCTTGGCGGTGCGGCGGTGCTCGCCGTCACCGGTGCCGTCGACGAGCAGGCGGTTTACGGCGCGCTCGGCAACGACATCGTCTGGCTGATGCTGGCGGCATCCGTGATCGCGGCGGTGCTGCAGGCATCCGGCCTCGTCGAGCGGCTGGCCTTCCGGCTGCTTTCCCGGTTTCGCGACGTGCGCCGACTGTTCTGGGTGGTGACGCTCACGATCTTTGCGACCGCCTTCGTCATTCCCTCGACCTCGGCGCGGGCTGCCATCTTCATGCCCGTCTTCCTGGGGCTTGCCTCGACCATTGGCCGCCCCGGCGTGACTCGCGCGCTGGCCCTGCTGTTTCCTTCCGTAATCTTGCTCTCGGCGGCAGCGTCGCTGACCGGTGCCGGCGCGCATCTCGTCGCCGTCGATTTCATCCGTCGCAGCGGCGGCGAGGCACCGGGTTTTCTTGGCTGGGCGCTGCTGGCGGCACCCTTCGCGCTGTTTACGAGCCTGATTGCCTGCGGCCTGGTCCTGCGCTTCTTTCTCGACGAGACCGATCGCCACGCGCGTCTCGATGTTTCGGCGGCGCCAACGCAGAGGCGTCCGTTTTCGGCGCGGGACAACATGAACCTTGCCGTCACCGCGACCATCGTCGCGGCGCTCGCGACCTCGGACCTACACGGCATCGCGCTACCGGTCGTAGCGTTAGTCGGCGCACTGGTTCTGGCATCGGAAAAGGTCTCCGGCATGCCGTTCCGCAAAGCGCTGAAAGGGGTCGAGTGGAACCTGCTTCTGTTTCTTGCCGGCACGCTCGTCATCGGCGAAGCCCTGCTCTCGACCGGAACGGCAACGCAGCTTGCCGACCGCCTGATCGCCGCCTTTAGCCAGATCGGCAGGCCGCCGGCATGGCTGGTGGTGCTTCTCGCCATCGCCGTCGCGACCTTTGCCCATATCGTCATTGCCTCGCGAACGGCGCGGGCGACCGTGCTCATTCCAGCTGTGGCGCTGCCGCTGGCGGGTTTCGGCGTCAGCCCTGCATGCCTCATCATGGCGACAACCATTGGTAGCGGATTCTGCCAGACGCTGATGGTTTCGGCCAAGCCTGTCGCGCTCTTCGGGGGCATGGAGCCGCCCGCTTTCAGTCCCTCCGATCTGCTCCGGTTGGCGCTGATGCTGGCGCTCCCGTTCATCGCGTTGCTGGCGCTCTTTGCCTTGGTGATCTGGCCGGCGATAGGTCTCGTTGTGTGACGGCAATCTATTGATATAGTTACGTTCCTAAGAGCCGGTGCGAATTTCGCACCGGCTCCTTGTTTTTCTTTCCGTAAGCGCCGGATTTCTCATTTCACCCCGGAATAAACACCGTGAGACAGCGTTTCTCCCTTGCATCCGCATTGTCACAAAAGTGCAAGGAGACTGTCACATGACACTTACCATTCTGGTTGCACCCTCCGGTTTCAAGGAAAGCCTGTCGGCGGAGGAAGCCGCCGATTGCATCGAGAAGGGCGTGTTGCGCGCCTGCCCGAAGGCCGAGGTCATCAAGGTGCCGATGGTCGATGGCGGCGAAGGTTTCACCAAGGCACTGGTCGCGATTACCGGCGGCAGCCTGCACGAACTCACCGTGACGGGGCCGCTCGGCGAGCCCGTCGCCTCGCATTTCGGCTTCCTCGGCGGGCAGTCCGAACGCACCGCCGTCATCGAAATGGCGGCGGCCGCCGGCTTGCGGCTGGTGCCGCGTGATCGCCGCAATCCCTGCATCACCACCAGCTACGGCGTCGGTGAATTGGTTCGGGCAGCGCTCGACGCCGGTGCCCGCCACATCCTGCTTGGCTGCGGCGATAGCGGCATCAATGACGGCGGCGCCGGCATGGCCGCAGCCTTGGGCGTGAAACTGCTCGACCGCGAGGGCAATCCACTTGCGCCCGGCGGTGCGGCGCTTGCTTCGCTCGCGCGCATCGATATGTCCGGTCGCGATCCGCGTCTTGCCGAGGTTTGCATCGACGCGGCTGTCAACTGGCACAATGTGCTGCTCGGCGAACGCGGCGTCGCTCGCGTCTTCGGGCCACAGAAAGGGGCGACGCCGGAACAGGTCGAGTTGCTCGCGGCAGCGATGGAAACCTATGCTGCCGCCATCGAGGCGACGACCGGCATTGTTGTCGGCAACGCACCGGGTGCCGGCGCATCCGGTGGGCTCGGTGCGGCTGTGATGGGCCTGCTCGGCGGCGCGCTGCATCCGCGCTACGACATCGTCATGCGCTACCTTGATCTCGACAGCATGATCGGCAAGGCCGATCTGGTGATCACCGCCGAAGGCAGCCTCGACGGTCAGACGCCGTTCGGCAAAGTGCCGGCCGAGGTCGGCCATAGGGCCAAGGAGGCGGGGCGCCCGGTCATCGCGCTTGCCGGCACGATCGGCAAGGGCGTGACCCTCAACTTCGACCACGGCATCGATGCCTTCGCCTCGATCGTCAAGGCGCCATGCACTCTCGACGACGCCATCAACGCAGCACCCAAACTGCTGGTGCGCGCCGCGGAAGACGCTGTACGCATGGTGCGCGTCGGCATGCTCCTGAACGAACGTGGACTTGCCGCCTGACGAAGCGGCCACAGCCCTGGCGGGACGGCGGCGCTGCCGCCTCCCGCCGGAGCCGCGCGGCGGCTACCGTCATGCAATCGCCAGGGTTGGCACCGGCCGCTCAGCACCTACATGTCGCTGTTGCTGGGAGCGGGCCTGCAGTTCCGCTATTTCGACGAACCGCTACCGCGTGGCGGCGACCCAGAACAGAGGGACCTCTTTCGAAGGGTCCCTCGTTTCTGATCATGGACTGGCAAAAGCCGTAGTTCGGTGCCGCTCGCTCGACGGTGCTTGCCGTTGCTACGAGCGGCAGAGCTCACGGGCGTCGAGAACGCCCCAGCCGAACACGGGATCCTTGCCCGGCGCGCCGAGGTCCTGCGTCGTTTCCGTGACGAGCTTTGCGACTTCTTCCGCCGACAGGTTTGGATGCGATGCCCGCAGGATGGCAACGGCAGCCGTGACGAAGGGAGCCGCAAAGGACGTGCCGGTTCGGGGAGCTGCCCCCTCGATCGACGCCGCGGTCCAGACGCTGGTGCCGAGCGCCGCGACATCGATATGGTCGCCGCGCCCGGCGCGACGGTAGGGCTTGAAGTTGCGGTCGACGGCGGTGACCGCTATCATCGCCGGATAGGCGGCGGGATAGACGGGTTTTGCCCGCGGACCATCGTTGCCG
This sequence comes from Ensifer sp. SSB1, assembly GCF_016652895.1. Lineage (NCBI taxonomy): Bacteria > Pseudomonadati > Pseudomonadota > Alphaproteobacteria > Hyphomicrobiales > Rhizobiaceae > Ensifer > Ensifer sp. SSB1. Next base: position 45,109 of record NZ_JAEPRP010000021.1, on the reverse strand, counting down.
GCCGCCGCCACCTGGATGATGTTCTTTTCGGCGACGAGCGCGACAGTCCTTTCGAGCAGCAGGTTGTGTGGACCGGAGAGGCTCATGTTGATGACTGTGACATCGCGCGACGCCAGAAGGTCGATGGCGCGCACGAGATCGTAGGTCTCGGCGATGTCCGTCTCGCCGCCCCGCCGCTGGAAGGCGTCGACGGCAATCAGATGCGCATTGCTGAGCAGGCCAGGCGCGCGGCTGTCCCGGCGGCCGGCGATGAGTGCCGCGACCGCGGTGCCGTGCTGGCGACCGGACGTCGGCGCCTCCTCTCCCGCCAGCGTGACGATGTCGAGGTTGACGTCCTTGAGCGAGGGATGCGCGGGGTTGATGGCCGTGTCGATCAGCCCGATCGGACCCGCGGCGATGCAGGCCGCGTTGGTATCCGGCCAACCGATGGCGCCGCGAACGAGGGCGCAGCCACCGTCGGCACAGGGGGCGGTACTCTCGTTCGGCTCGAAATAGTGATTGATATCCGCAATCGCACCGGGAGACGCTTCGGCCACCTGGCGGCGCGCGTCCTCAAGCGCCATGCCCCCGGGCACGCCGAGCTTGACGATCTCGTTGGCGGAGAGAGCCAGCGGCGCCCGTGCATGCAGCGTGAAACCATTGGTGATGAGGCTTTGGACGGCGGGCTCGTTCAGGCCGAGGGCGATGATCTCGCTCGGCGCGTGGGTTGGGCGGCGGGCGGGTGGCCGACGCCGCTCGGTGCGCTTTTCCGGGGCGCGGCGGAAGAGGTCGAAGATATTGCCGCCGCCGCGCCAGGCGCCACCCGAGCCGCGATCGTTGGAACTGCGGGACGATCCGCCACCGCCGCCATCGTCATCATCGCCACCACCATCGTCGTCGTCCGCCTGGGCCGCGCTGACCCAGGGAAAACGCGCGCCGGCATCGCCGTTACCGCCAAGGTGGGAGAGGTCGCCGACGCCCGTTGCCAGGCCGCACCACGACAGGGCGGTCACTCGAAGGAAGCGTCTTTTCAAGGTTCTCTCCTCATTTCGACGGCATCCGAAGACGTCAGCTTACCGTGAACGAAAGGACCATCGATGGTGACTTTCGCGTGTGCTTCACATATCGCTCAACGGATGAATCAACAAATTATTCCCCCATGGGTGACGCGCAGCGCCGAAAGGAACGCCCCATGACGGATCCGACCATCGCCTTCGGCGAGCGCCTCGTCGCGTTCCTGCCGAACCTGCGCCGCTTCGCCATATCGCTTTGCCGCTCGCGCGACGTCGCCGACGATCTGGTGCAGGCGGCTTGCGAAAAGGCGCTTGCCGGCTCCGAACGGTTCGAGGAAGGCACGCGCTTCGACGCCTGGATGTTCCGCATCCTGCGCAACCTCTGGATCGACCAGCTCCGCCGCCAGAAAACCGCCGGACCGACCGAGGAGATCGAGGCGCAGGCTGAACTCGCCGTTCCCTCCGGCGAGGCTGGTGCGGAAGCACGCATGGCGCTGAAGAGCGTGGCAGCCGCGATTGACGGCCTTGTGCTCGAACAGCGGGAGGTGCTGTTGCTTACCTGTGTCGAGGAGCTTTCCTACAGAGAGGCGGCCGAGGTGCTCGGCATTCCGATCGGCACCGTCATGAGCAGGCTCGCCCGGGCACGCAAGAATCTCGCCGAGGCAACGGGAATAGAACCGCCGATCGCGCGTTCACAGGATATGAGAGGCGGGACGAGATGAGCGACGCGCAATTCACCGATGAAATCCTGATGGCGTTTGCCGATGGTGAGCTCGATGAGGAGACGACGCGCCGTGTCGAAGCGGCGCTCGAGAGCGACGACGAGTTGATGGCGCGCGTCGCCCTGTTCATGGAGACGCGGGCGGCCGCAAGCGAAGCGTTGAAGCCGGTGCTCGCCGAGCCGGTGCCGGACGAACTGGTGCAAAAGGTGCGAGCCATGGCTGCCACTGCGGCGGCGGCGAACGCCCAGCGCGCCATTGACGTGCCGTCACCCGGTGCTGAAAACGTCGTGGCGTTTCGTCGGTCAGCCGATCACGCAACAGCGCCGCAGCGCCATGTCTCAAGGCTTCTGATGGCGCTCGCCGCTTCGCTGCTCGTTGTCGTCGGTGGTGCCGGCGGTTACCTGCTTCGCGGTGGTGGGCTGGCGGATACCGGGGCCGTCCATGTGGCTGGCTCTGTCGACCCGGCGCTCTCTGCCATCCTCGACCACGCGGCTTCAGGCGAAGAAGTCGCTGTTGGGGAGGGGCAGGGGACGGTGCGTCTGGTATCGGCATTCGAACTCGCCGGCGGGCAGCTCTGCCGCGAATACGAACTCACGCAACCCGGCCAGCCCGGCCTCGTCTCCGTGGCATGCCGGAAGGCGTCGATCTGGCAGACGCGGCTGGCCGTCGCCAAGCCGGAAGGCGGAGACGGATACGCGCCCGCCTCGTCGCTCGAAACCGTTGACGCCTTTCTGACCTCGGTTGGTGCCGGGCAGCCGCTCGATGCGGAGGCAGAGAAGAAAGCGCTCGCCGCGAAGTAAGCACGCATCTCAGCGTGATGCTTCAATCGGTACCGATAGGCTGACCTTGACCGGATCCATGGTCACGAAAGTGCGGAACCGCTTGATGTTCGGATTGCCGAAGAACATGCGCCGCGTGAAGGCTTCGTATTCGGCCATGGTCGGCACGATGACGACGAGCATGAAATCGACGTCGCCGGTAACATAGTAGCATTGCTGCACCTCGGGTGCTGCGGTGAAGGCCGCCTTCGCCGCATCGAGCAGGGCGATCTGCTCGCTTTCGACCTCCACCTCCACCAGGATCGTCAGCGCCTGGTTGACGCTGACCGGGTCGATCAGCGCGACATTGGCGCGGATGACGCCGGTTTCCTCCATGCGCTTGATCCGTCGCTGGACGGCGGGTGCGGAGAGATTGACCGCTTCGCCGATCTGGCGCTGCGGCGTTGTGTTGTCCTTCTGCAGGATGGCGAGGATCGCGAGGTCGAAACGATCCAGTTCGACCTTTGGTCTTTTGGAGGGGGCCATCCGGTGCCTTTCGGTTCATGCCTTTGCAGCGGCCGCGAGCGGAACACCACGCGTCTGCGCATCGATTAACTTTACAAACTTGCATTCGCGCGGGGCATTTAGAGCGCATTTCTCGGCTGGGATGAAATAGATATTCGCCAGCCTACGGAGATTGCACCATGTTCCTTGCCAACACTCACGCCGATTTCGGCCACCCCCTGCTGACCGCGGATGCGGACATGCTGTCGCTGACGGCCGCCGCTAATGTCGAGCAGCAGCTTGCCCGCCGCCCCGACCATCGGCCAACGCCGCTACATGCCTTGCCGGCTTTGGCGGGAGAGCTCGGCATTGCCGGCGTCTTCGTCAAGGACGAGGGCCACCGCCTGGGGCTTGGCAGCTTCAAGGCGCTTGGTGGCTCCTACGCGGTGATCCGGCTGGTGATCGAGGAGGCGGAGCGGCGTCTCGGGCGCAACATCGATCTCGACGATCTGGAGCGGCCAGAGGTTCGGGCAATTGCCGCCGCCCTGACCTTCGGCTGCGCCACCGATGGCAATCACGGCCGCTCGGTCGCCATGGGCGCCCGACTGGTCGGCGCCAAATCGGTGATCTTCGTGCATGCGGGTGTCAGCGAGATGCGCATCGAGGCGATCGCGGCCTATGGCGCCGAGATTGTCCGCGTTGCCGGCACCTATGACGATTCCGTCCGCGAGGCCGCGCGGGTCTGTGACGAAAATGGCTGGACCGTCGTGTCGGACACGACATGGCCCGGCTACGAATACATTCCCGGCTTGGTGATGCAGGGCTACACGGCGCTGTTGAGCGAGGCGTTGCGGCAGATGGAAGAGCCGCCGACCCATGTGTTCGTGCAGGCGGGCGTCGGCGGCATTGCCGCCGCCACCGCGGGGCATCTGGCACTGCGTTATGGCGCGGAGCGTCCGCGTTTCGTCGTCGTCGATCCGGCGCGCGCCGCGTGCCTCTACGAAAGCGCCAGGGCCGGACGTCCCGTCAAGGTGGCGCATGGCGAGGCGACGATCATGGCCATGCTCGAATGCTACGAGCCGTCGGTCGTCGCCTGGCGTATCCTGTCCCGTGTCGCCGATGCCTTCATGACCGTCGACGAGGAGGATGCCGTTTCGGTGATGAACCGGCTGGCGCGGCCTGCAGGACCTGATCCGGCGATCGTGTCCGGCGAAAGCGGCGGCGTCGGCCTCGCCGGGCTGCTGGCCGTTGCCCGGGATCCGTCGCTCCGGGAGGCGCTCGGATTGACGGCCCAGTCGCGCGCCTTCGTCATCAATACCGAGGGGGCAACGGACCCCGAGCGCTATGCCGCCCTGGTCGGTTTGTCGCCCGAGACCGTCGCCAACGCATCGAACGAGAGAGGGTGAGCCATGGTGGAAATGGATTTTGACCGGCTTGTCGCGGAGATGACGGCTTGGCGCCGCGACCTGCATGCGCACCCGGAATTCGGCTTCGAGGAACAGCGCACCTCATCCTTCGTCGCCGCAAAGCTCAGGGAATTCGGGCTCGACGAGGTGGTGGAGGGCGTCGGCGGCACCGGTGTCGTCGGCCGGCTGAAACGTGGCAGCGGCAACCGCGCCATCGCGCTCCGGGCCGACATGGATGCGCTCAGGATACCGGAACAGGGAGAGTTGCCCTACCGCTCGAGAAAGCCCGGCACCATGCATGCCTGTGGCCATGACGGTCACACGGCCATGCTGCTCGGCGCCGCCAAGATGCTTGCCGAAGACGGCGGCTTCGATGGTACCGCGTGCTTCATCTTCCAGCCGGCCGAGGAGTGGGGCAAGGGCGCGCTCGCGATGCTCGACGACGGGCTGATGGAACGCTTTCCCTTCGACGAAATCTACGGCCTGCACAACATGCCGGGGCTGCCGATCGGCCGCTTTGAGACCCGCGTCGGCGCGATTATGTCGGCGGAGGACAATTTCGAAATCGTGCTCAAAGGCGTTGGCGGGCACGCGGCGCGGCCGCACTGGGGCAACGAGACGCTGGTCGCCGCCTGTGCCACCGTCGTCAATCTGCAGACGATCGTCTCGCGCCGCCTGTCGCCGACGGATATCGGTGTCGTCTCGGTCACCGAGCTTTTGACCGACGGCACGCGCAACGCGCTGCCCGGTCTCGCCCGCATCCTCGGTGACGCCCGCAGCTTCCGCCCGGAGGTCAGCGCCAGAATCGAGGCGGAGATGCGCGTGATCGCCAGAGGTACGGCGGATGCTTATGGCTGCGAGGTCGAGGTCAACTATACGCGCGAGTTCGTGCCGCTGATCAACGACCCGGCCTTGACCGGCCACGCCTTTGCCGCGGCTGAAGCGGTGTTCGGCACCGGGAATGTCGCAACGGCCGCCGAGCCGATGACCGGCTCGGAGGATTTCGCGCGCTTCCTCGAGCACGTGCCGGGCTGCTTCGTCTTCATCGGCAACGGCGAGGCGTCGGCGCCGCTGCACAATCCGCGTTACGACTTCAACGACGATGCCCTGATCTTCGGCGCGCGCTACCACGCCGAGATTATCCGGCAGAGACTGGCGCCAGCCGACGCCCTGTCATGAACAGAAATCCGCATGAAAACAGGACAGAGATGCCATTTCCTTCCATCAATGCTGCGCGCCTGATCGGGCGCATCCGCGAGCTTGGCGAACTTGGTCGCGATGCTGAGGGCCGATTGACCCGGCTGGCCGGCTCCGACAACGACAAGGCCGGTCGCGATCGCCTCATCGCCTGGATCGAGGCGGCAGGACTCGACGCTGCGGTCGACCGCATCGGCAACATCTTCGGCATCTGGCGCGACGAGGGCAATAGCGGCGAAGCGCCGGTCATGCTCGGCTCGCACATCGACACGGTCATCAATGCCGGCATCTATGACGGATGTTACGGCGTGCTTGCCGCGCTCGAAGTGATCGAGACGCTGAAGGAGCGTGGCGTGTCGCCGACGCGGCCGATCGTCGTTGCCGCCTTCACCAACGAGGAGGGCGTGCGTTTTGCGCCCGACATGCTCGGCTCGCTCGTCTATGTCGGCGGCCTGCCGCTGGAGCCGGCGCTCGCGACCATCGGCACGGATGGCTCGTCGCTGGGCGAGGAACTCGAGCGGATTCGCTATGCCGGCAATGTCGAGCCGGGTTTCCTCAAGCCCCACGCCTATGTCGAGCTCCATATCGAGCAGGGGCCGGTGCTGCAGCGCGAGGGCTTTGCAATCGGTGCCGTCGAGAACCTGCAGGGTATTTCCTGGCAGCGCGTGACGATCGATGGTGTCGCCAACCATGCCGGCACGACACCGATGGCGATGCGCTCCGACGCCGGTCTCGCCGCCGCCCGCGTCAGTCTCTTCCTGCGCGAGCATATCGCCCGCTCGAACGCGCCGAGCGTGGCGACCATCGGCACCATGCGTTTCGAGCCCGACGCGATCAACGTCATCCCGTCGCGTGCCGTCTTCACGGTCGATCTGCGCGATCCGGACGAGGAACGACTGCTGGTGCTCGAAGCGGCGCTGTCGGACTTTCTCGCGCGTATCGGCGCGGAAGAGGGTGTCCAGATCTCGGTCGAGCGGCTTGCACGCTTCCAGCCGGTGGCTTTCGATCAGGGCATCGTCGCGACGATCGAGGCTTCGGCCAGCGCGCGAGGCCTCAATAGCCGGCGCATGACCTCGGGCGCCGGCCACGACGCCCAGATGATCGCCCGCATTGCGCCGACGGCGATGATCTTCGTTCCGAGCCGCGATGGCATCAGCCACAATCCGCGTGAACACACGGAGCCGGATGAGCTCGTCGCCGGCGCCAACGTGCTCCTCGATGTGGTCGAGTGGATGGTGAGTGGTCGCTAGAGGGGGATAGGGACTCTGCGCGTTCGTTGATTGAACGGGATCGATATCGCGCCTCCCTCTGCGCCGTCATGCTCGGGCTTGGCCCGGGCATCCAGACACAGGCGTTTCTGCGTCCGCGATAAACTGCGCACGTCACGTCACCCTTCGTCGTGACGAAGCAGACGTCTCTTCAAGGCTCTCTTTTCGTGTGACCTGCGCTTTTGCTGGATCCCGTATCGCTCTTCTGCCCGGGGGAAGACTCTGGCCGGTTCCCCTCGATAGGCCCTTCGGGCGTCCGGCGGAAAAGGTTGAGGAAACTGCTGCCGCCGTGCCATGCGCTGCCGGTTGGTCCATAATCCCGCCCGTCGCGCGAAGAGGATGAGTGGCGCTCGCTATCTCCGTCAAAGACGCCAACCCCGTCGATGGCGCCACCGCCGCCGCCTGCACCGGTCCCGCCGGGTCCTTCGCCCGCGCCGCTACCATCGCCGGAGCCCCAATCGCCGCCACCCCCATCGCCGCCACCCTCGGTGCCGCCGCTCCCGATGTTTTCGCCGCCTTGGTCGCTGCCGCCCGGAGCACCTTCGCCATTCCCGCCGTCGACATCGGCGTCGTCCGCATGGGCGGCGGAAATCCAGGAAAAGCCCGCGGCAAAACGCCCGTCGCGCGGGAGGCCACCGGCGAGTGCAAGGGCTCCCATCGTCAGAGCCGTCAGTCTCAGCAGGCGTGACCTCAAGTCTTTACTCCTTGTGCGAACGGCGTACTTGCGCCGTTTTGCAAGACCTTCTGCGCGGCAGAGACGGCAATTCATTGCGAATGAATTTCGCCGACAGCGACTTTCGCGTGAACTTTGCATACCGCTCAATCGACGCGGGGACAAGTTATTCGGGTGACGGGTGACGGGTGAAGTGGTGCGCAGGGTGCGGGGCCCATGGCGGCGACCACAACGCGCAGATGGTCGCCAGCCCCACAGCGGCGATCTTCCTAGCCCGCCGTGAAGGCGTCGGCCACAATCTGCGCGAACATATGGAGCCGCATGACCTTTGCCGATGCCAGCGTGCTTCTCGATGGGATCGAGCGGAAGGTGCACGCTCGCCCCTCCCGAGCATGACGGCGAAGGAGTCCGTTGGCGATCACCGCTTCCGCCTCTGGGGCGCTGGACGGAAGTCCTGCGCGAACTGAAGGGGCCGTGACTGGCCCCTTCAGCGTGTCTTTGCGTCTACTCGGCCGCGCCAGCCGCCCCTTCCACCGGCATGTAGAGGTCGCCGCCTTCGCGGTATTTCGCCGCCATTGCCTCCAGCCCTTCCTTCTGCGCCTCGGCCCGGATGTCGTGCGAGATCCGCATGGAGCAGAATTTCGGGCCGCACATCGAGCAGAAATGCGCGACCTTGTGCGCCTCCTTCGGCAGGGTCTCGTCGTGGAAGTTGCGGGCCGTCTCCGGGTCGAGAGAGAGGTTGAACTGGTCCTCCCAGCGGAACTCGAAGCGGGCGCGCGAGAGCGCGTCGTCGCGCACCTGAGCGGCCGGATGGCCCTTGGCGAGGTCGGCGGCGTGGGCGGCGATCTTGTAGGTAATGACACCCACCTTGACGTCATTTCGGTCGGGCAGGCCGAGATGCTCCTTCGGCGTGACGTAGCAGAGCATGGCGGTGCCGAACCAGCCAATCATGGCCGCGCCGATGCCCGAGGTGATGTGGTCGTAGCCCGGTGCGATGTCCGTCGTCAGCGGTCCGAGCGTGTAGAACGGCGCTTCGCCGCAAACGGTGAGCTGCTTGTCCATGTTCTCCTTGATCTTGTGCATCGGGACGTGACCGGGGCCTTCGATCATCACCTGACAATCCTTGGCCCAGGCGATCTTTGTAAGTTCGCCCAGCGTTTCGAGTTCGGCGAATTGCGCGGCGTCGTTGGCGTCGGCGATCGAGCCCGGGCGCAGGCCGTCGCCGAGCGAGAAGGAGACGTCATAGGCGCGGCAGATGTCGCAGATCTCCTCGAAATGCTCGTAGAGGAAGCTTTCGCGGTGGTGGTGCAGACACCACTTGGCCATGATCGAGCCGCCGCGCGAAACGATGCCGGTGACGCGATCGACGGTGAGCGGGATGTAATGCAGGCGGACGCCGGCATGGATGGTGAAGTAGTCGACGCCCTGTTCGGCCTGCTCGATCAATGTGTCGCGATAGACTTCCCAGGTGAGGTTCTCGGCAATGCCGTTGACCTTTTCCAGAGCCTGGTAAAGTGGCACGGTGCCGATCGGAACCGGTGAATTCCGGATGATCCATTCGCGGATGTTGTGGATGTTGCGGCCGGTCGAGAGGTCCATGACCGTGTCGGCGCCCCAGCGGGTCGCCCAGACCATCTTCTCGACCTCTTCGGCCATAGACGAGGTGACGGCGGAGTTGCCGATATTGGCATTGATTTTCACCAGGAAGTTCCGTCCGATGATCATCGGTTCGGATTCCGGGTGGTTGATGTTGGCGGGCAGGATCGCCCGGCCGCTGGCAATTTCCTGGCGAACGAATTCCGGCGTTACATGGTCGGGGATGTGGGCGCCGAAGCTCTCGCCGTCGCGGACCTTCGCCCGCGCCGCCTCGCGGCCGAGATTTTCGCGGATGGCGACGAACTCCATTTCGGGCGTGATGATGCCGGCGCGGGCATAGGCAAGCTGGGTCACTGCGCGGCCAGCCGTTGCCTTCAGCGGTGCGTGCTGGAACGGGAAGGTCGGCGTCAGCCGGTCTCCGCTCACAAAGCCGTTGTCCTCCGGGCGGACGGTGCGTCCCTCATAGGTTTCCACATCGCCGCGGTCGACGATCCAGTTGCGGCGGAGCCGCGGCAGACCGTCCTCGATGCGGATCTCGGCGTCGTCGGCTGTGTAGTCGCCGGAGGAATCATAGACCGTGACCGGCGGCTCGCCCGAGGTCGGGTGCAGCGCGATCTCGCGCATCGGTACGCGGATATCCGGGTGAAGGATGCCCGGCTTGTGGATCTTGCGGGAGGCGGGAAGCGGGCCTTGCGTGACCGAGAGGGGAGTAGGTTTGGTGGCAATATTCATGACGAGGCTCCAAGTTGCGATTGGAGACCCAGTTCTGATGCCGGAAAGATGAAAGACGCTCCGCCAGATGCTGGACGCACGGAATCCTGGCTTCGATATCTGCACCGTCCCTACGCCAGTATGAACTGGATCAGGTTCAACGGGTCACTGCGCTATAGCCGGCAAGCCGACCATCCAGCAGAATCTCAGCCCCTTGCGGGACCCCCCTGGTGAATGCCTAGATCATAGCCATTGATCGGCCCGGGACGTCAAGCGCGAATTCGCCTGTCGATGAAGATGCACCTAATACGTGTGTTTGCGGAAGTGAGTTTGGCGCTAGCGGTCGGCCTTATCCGGTGCCGACCGCTCAGCGTAGTCGGCGCGGTTGATACCATGGCGCTGGAGCTTGTCGTAGAAGGTCTTGCGCGGAATTCCGAGCGCTTCGATCGTCGCCTTGACGTCGCCACGCTGGGTGCGCAGCGCCTCCTTCAGGATTTCCGCCTCATAGCGTTCGAGCCGTTCGGGTAGCGCAAATCCCGGCTGTTTGGCAGGCGCAATCGCTTGTCCGAGTGGGCCTTCGACACCAAGCGCCACCCGTTCGGCAAAGTGCGAGAGTTCGCGCACATTGCCGGGCCAGGCATGGGTCATCAGGTGCTGTTGCGCAGCCGGCGAGATCATGGGTACGTCGCGCCTGAAGCGCTCGGCTGCCCGGGTCAGGAAGTGCGAGAACAGCAGCGGGATATCGTCGCGGCGTTCGCGCAGAGGCGGGATCGATAGCGTCACGACATTCAATCTGAAGTAGAGATCTTCTCGGAAATCGCCGCGCTCAACCGGATTGCCGAGATCGATCTTGGCAGCAGCGATGACGCGGATATCGACCCGTCGCACCTGGTTGGTGCCGAGTGGCGTGATCTCGCGCGCTTCCAAAACACGCAGCATCTTCACCTGCGTTGCCGGCGGCATCGCCTCGATCTCGTCGAGAAACAACGTACCGCCGTTCGCATGCTCTATCCGGCCGATGCGCTTCTTCAAGGCGCCGGTAAAGGCGCCCTGTTCGTGGCCGAAGAGTTCGCTTTCGATCACCGTTTCCGGCAGCGCCCCGCAATTCAGCGCCACGAAGTTGCCGTTGCGGCGCCGGCTCCAGTTGTGGAGCAGGGTCGCGACCACTTCCTTGCCGCTGCCGGTTTCGCCGGCGACCAGCACGTCCACATCGGTATCGGCGATGTGCCGAATCGTCTGGCGCAAGCGTTCCATGACTGGCGTCTGGCCGATCAGCGGCAGGCTGTCTCCGGCTGCCTCCGCGGCCCGTTTCAGCGCGCGGTTTTCCATGACGAGCTTTCGCTTTTCGAGTGCACGTCGCACGCTCTGCACCAGCCGGTCGGCGGCAAAGGGTTTTGGGATGAAGTCGTAGACGCCGTCCTGCAGGGCCTGCACCGCCATCGGAATATCGCCATGGCCGGTGACCAGGATTACGGGCAGGTCCGCGTCGAAGGCCGCGATGCGCCGATAGAACGCCAAGCCGTCGATGCCCGGCATGCGGATATCGCTGACGACGATGCCGTCGAAATTTGCGTCGAGCGTCTCCAGCGCTTCGGCGGCGCTGGCAAACGAGGCGACGGTAAGGTTGGCGAGCTCCAGCGTCTGCGTCATCGCCTTGCGCAGGTGGTTGTCGTCGTCGACGAGATAGACGGTCGGCTGCATTGCTCAGGCCCTCTTCAGGCGAACCGTGAAGACGGTGCCCTTGTCGCTGGTTTCGACGGCGATCTCGCCGCCATAATCGGCGACGATCTCCTTGGAGATGGCAAGGCCAAGGCCGAGCCCTTCATCTTTGGAAGTATTGAACGGCGTGAACAGATCCTCGCGGATATGCTGGGGAATGCCGGGGCCGTTGTCGGCAACAACAAGCGAAACGGTGCCGGAGGGTCCGTCCGCGCAGTGCACGCGGATCTCGGCATCGCCGCGCGTACCCAGCGCTTCCAGCGCATTTTGCAGCAAATTGATCAGCACCTGTTCGAGGCGGATGCGGCTGCCGTAAACGCTGAGTCCGTTTTCCGGCAGGTCGATGACGATCGCATCCATGCGGCCGGCAAAGCGGCTGCGCAGCAGCATCAGCGCGCCCTCGATCACCTCGCGCATGGGGGTCGGTTCGGCGACGAAGCGGCCCTTGCGGGCAAAGCTGCGCAGCTCGTCGGTGATGGCGCCGACCCTTTCGGTGAGTTCGGCTATGCTGGCGAGGTTCTCCACCGCCGTTTGCTGCTGGCCCCGGTCGAGGAAGATACGGGCATTGTCGGCGTAGGCGCGGATGGTCGCAACCGGCTGGTTGATTTCGTGGGCGACGCCGGCTGCCACCTGGCCGAGGATCGCCAGCCGGTTCGCCTGTACCAGCTCCTGCTGCACCGCCTGGAGCTTCTCTCCGGTGCGCCGGTGGTCGGCGATCTCCGTTTCCAGATGATCGCGA
>NZ_JAEPRP010000021.1:0-32814 GCF_016652895.1 Ensifer sp. SSB1 | reverse complement strand
GCGTTCGTTCTGCCACGCGCCGCTCCAGTTCGTCGCGGGCGACGCGCTCGCGCGCTGCGACCAGCGTCAGGGCCTGGCGCCGGCGCAGAAGGAAAGCGGCGAGCGCCAACAGCGGCACGAGGATGGCGAGCGCGATCAGCCGGGCCTCGCGGGTTGCTGCGGAGATCGCGCCATCGAGCGGCGCCAGCTGTTCGAGCCGCCAACTCGTGGTCGGAACCATGGTTTCCACCCGCAGGAACCGCCGCTCGCTGTCGCCCGGCAACAGGGCGCGCAACTCGCTGGAGCCGTCGCTTGTCGTCTCGATATCGCGGAAGGGCAGCGGCAGCAGCGATGCATCGCCGAACTGCAGGCTGTCGCGGATGGCGGCGACGCGATCGCGCGGAATGGTTCTCGTCGTCATGAACCGCCAGGACGGAAAACTGGTGATCAGCACGATGCCGCGCCGGTCGGTGACATAGACGGGCTTGCCGGAGGCGAGCCATTCGGCCTCCACATCGTCGAACTCGAGCTTGGCGACGACAACGCCAATCGGGCCGTCAGGACCCTGGACCCGACGCGAAATGTAGAGGCCCGGCCGCTTGCTGACCGTGCCCATTGCGAAATGCTCGGCCTTGCCGTCGCGCATCGCCATGCGGAAATATTCGCGGAAGGCGTAGTCGTTGCCGACAAAGCTCGTCGGCTCGCGCCAGTTGCTGGCGGCGACGGCCACCCCGTCGGGGCCAATCACGTAGATGACGGCGGCATCCGTGTTGGCCGCAAGCGCCTGCAGCTTCTCGTTCAGCCGTCGCAGCGCCTGGCCGTCGCGGGCCGAAAGGGCGGCCTTCACCTCGACGTCGTCGGCCAGCACCAGCGGGGTCGAGCGTTGGCGTTCGAGCACGGCGCGCAGTAGCGAGGCCTTCAGATTGGCATCGATCCGGCTTTGGGCATCGACCGTGTCGAGCGCCTGGTTGCGCCCGTATTCGCCGGCGAACAGAAGGCCGGCGAGGAGCAGCGCCAGAGCGAGGCCGGCAAACGCCAGCCAGGTACGGCGCATGGACTGGTCTAGATCTGCCAGGTTGAGGGGGGTGGATAGGGCATTGAACATGGCCTGATTGTGCACTTTTTCGCTCAGGCTTCCAGATCGTCTGTGCGGAAATCCGCTCAACTCTTTGTGCGTATCGCGCGGAGCGCACAAAACATCCTCATCGATTCAATGGCTTGGCTTCTGTTCCGGAGAACTGGCACGCCCGTTGCAAATGACATCCTCATGACAGCCCGAGCTGTCGCGCATCGGAAATTGACCCGGGAGGCCCGGCATGACGCCGGACTGGGTCCAGTGGAGGATCTCATGATTATCGACCAATCCGCGGAACCGCGCGGCAAGACACCTTTCTATCGCCATCTCTATGTCCAGGTTCTGGCGGCGATCGCCGCGGGCATCCTGCTCGGCCATTTCTATCCGTCGCTCGGCACCGAGCTGAAGCCGCTCGGCGACGCCTTCATCCGCCTGGTCAAGATGATCATCGCGCCGGTCATCTTCCTGACGGTGGCGACCGGCATTGCCGGCATGACCGATCTTGCGAAGGTCGGTCGCGTCGCCGGCAAGGCGATGATCTACTTCCTGACCTTCTCGACCCTGGCCCTGGTCATCGGCCTGATCGTCGCCAATGTCGTGCAGCCCGGCGCCGGCATGCACATCGATCCCGCCTCGCTCGACGTCAAGGCTGTGACGACCTATGCCGAGAAGGCGCATGAGCAGACGATCACCGGCTTCCTGATGAACATCATCCCGACGACGCTGGTCGGCGCCTTTGCCGATGGCGACATCCTGCAGGTGCTGTTCATTTCCGTGCTCTTCGGTCTGGCGCTCGCCACGGTCGGCCAGAAGGCCGAGCCGGTCGTCGACTTTCTGCATGCACTGACGCTGCCGGTCTTCAAGCTCGTCGGCATCCTGATGAAGGCCGCGCCGATCGGTGCCTTCGGCGCCATGGCTTTCACCATCGGCAAATACGGCGTCGGCTCGATCGCCAACCTGGCGATGCTGATCGGCACGTTCTACCTCACCTCGTTCCTCTTCGTATTCCTGGTTCTCGGCGCCGTCGCCCGCTACAACGGCTTCTCGATCATCGCGTTGATCCGCTACATCAAGGAAGAACTGCTGCTGGTTCTCGGTACCTCCTCGTCGGAAGCCGCTCTTCCGGGTCTCATGAGCAAGATGGAAAAGGCCGGCTGCAAGCGCTCGGTCGTCGGCCTCGTCATTCCGACCGGCTACTCCTTCAACCTTGACGGCACCAACATCTACATGACGCTGGCCGCGCTCTTCATCGCCCAGGCGATGGATATCCCCCTGTCGCTCGGCGACCAGGTGCTGCTGCTGCTCGTTGCGATGCTGAGCTCCAAGGGCGCTGCGGGCATTACCGGTGCAGGCTTCATCACGCTGGCTGCGACGCTTTCGGTCGTCCCGGCCGTACCGGTTGCCGGTATGGCGTTGATCCTCGGCATCGACCGCTTCATGTCGGAATGCCGCGCGCTTACCAACTTCGTTGGCAATGCGGTCGCCACGATCGTCGTTGCGAAGTGGGAAGGCGAACTGGATGAGGCGCAGATGGCCGCGACGCTCGGCGGCCGCGCGCCTGCGGGCCTTCCGCAGCCCGCGCTGCAGCCGGCCGAATAAGGTTGCCTCCCAAGGCATGACTGCAAGAAGCAGTCCGAACGCGGTCCGTGGCAACACGGGCCGCGTCGTCGTTTTTGGCTATTGGCCGCTCAAGGTCATCTTCGACGTTTCGGGCGCTCCGGCGTTCAGGTAGGCGACGAAATCCCTCAGCATCGGCACCCGGCGCGGGCGGAAGCTCTCGTCCGTCATTCTGATATCGACGATGCGGTCGACGCGGAACTTGCGGAAGTCCTGACGCAGGCAGCACCAGGCGAGCAGCACCAGCACCCGCTCCAGATAGACGATCGCGAGCGGCAGAACCTTTCGGTCGGTCCCTTGCTGTCCGGCGTCCACATAGCCGATGACGACCGCACGCTCCTGCCAGCAGGCTTCGCGCAGAAGGCCGACATCGGCGACCGGTGGATCCCGGCGCTCGAAGCGATAGACCTGTGAAGCAGCATGCAGCGCCTGGCGCTGCAACCTGTCGGGCAATGTCGCCGTTATCTTCGAAAGCACCTCGCCCGCCGCGGCCGCGAGTTCCGGCTCGCCCATGTGCTGCACCTCGGCAAGGCCGAGCACCAGCGCCTCGATTTCCAGGCGCGTGAAGGTTTGTGGCGGCAAGGCGATGTCCTCCGTCAGCCGATAGCCGAAGCCGCGCTCGCCATCGATGACGGCGCCGGCGGCACGCAGGCTGTCTATGTCCCGGTAGAGCGAGCGCAGCGACACTCCGGTCTCTTCGGCGAGGCGGGCGGCCGTCACCGGAGGAGGAAGAGTGCGAAGCGCCTGCAGCAGGCGGAACAGACGATCACTACGGGCCATGGCTGAAAGATAGACGAAGCCTACTGACGAAAACTGGCAGTTGGCCGACTGTATAAGATCCGCATTGCCAAACGCAACAAAGGAACCTTAACATGCTGACGCTCTTTCACGCCCCGCGCTCGCGCTCGTCGCGCATCATCACGCTGCTTCGCGAACTCGATGCTATCGACAAGGTGGAGATCGAGATCGTCGACATCACCCGCGGTGACGGCAGCGGTCGAAAGGACCCGAGGAACCCGCATCCTGAAGGCAAGGTGCCGGTGCTCGTGCATGATGGCGTGGTGATCTGGGAGAGTATTGCGATCATTCAGTATCTGACCGATCTCTTCCCGGAAAAGAACATGGCGCCGGTCGCCGGTGATCCGCAGCGCGGCCGTTATCTGAGCTGGCTTGGGTGGTATGCCGGCGTCGTCGAGCCGGTTCTGATCATGCAGGCAACCGGGCTTTCCCATCACTATTTCGACTTTACTTTCCGCGGCCCCTCCGAGATGGCGAAGCGTCTGGAAGATGCCTTGAAGGACAGCCCCTATCTGGTGGGTGACCGCTATACGGCGATCGATCTGCTGCTGCACTCGCCCTTTGCCTGGTATCCCGCCGCCACGCCCGACAGCGAGGTCGTGAAAGCCTGGGTCGAGCGCTGCGCTGAGCGCCCGTCGCTGCAGTGGACCACGGATTACGACGCCCGCACGGCTGCTGCCGCTTGAGCGAACAGGGGGATATCCGCTCTCGAAGCGGGCGGGTATCCCGGGTTATCGTCGCTTGAGGTTGATTTCGCTCGTTACAACCCGCTTGCCCGAAGCCGGATCGACGTCGATCGTCGTCAGTTGCATGCCGTCGGTGCCGATCCTGCGCAAGGTCAGATCGGCACGCCGGTCGCCATTGACCTCCTTGGCCCAGCGAATGGTGAGATTGATGGCGTCGCCGCGTCGGCTGCCGTCGAGGCCGGCACGGCCGCCGCGCGGACCGAGATAGGAGCCGCGATAGGCCGAGCCGGTGTAGTGCAATTGTGCATCGACGGATCGCGAGATCACGAGCATGCCGCGACAAACGCCCTCCATGGAAAGGGCAAGGCCCGTCGCTTCGGAATTGAAGCTGCAGGTGACATTGACCGGCGACATGTTGGTTCGGATGCGGACCGTTCCGGTGCCTGACCAGTTGCCGCCGAGCGTTTTCAGGAACGCACCTTCGTCCGCGCGCGCAACGTCGTTGGCGAAGACGGTCATGATGACAAGCAACAACCATCGGGGCATGGATGCAACCCTCCGTTCGGCGGTGTCGATAGTACACCAGTAGGCGCCGGGATCGCCAGCCGAACGTGCCAGCGCCGCGGATGTTCCGGTCTCGCCTCAGATGCCGTGCAGTACCTGTGTCGCCTTGACGGCGGCCGATGCCCGGTTCTCGACGCCGAGCTTCACATAGATCTGCTCCAGATGTTTGGTTACGGTTCGCGCGCTCAGGCCCAGGATCTCCCCGATGTCGCGGTTCGCCTTGCCCTTGGCGATCCAGAGCAGCACTTCGGACTCTCGCTGTGTCAGCGCGAAGTGCTGCCGCAGCATTTCGTCGTCCGTCAGCCGGTTCTCGGCGGTCAGGCGGAAGAGATATTCGTTCGGGCCGATGCCGCCGAGATAGGATATCTGCAGGCCGGATTGGCCGGGTTGATCGAGCGTGAAGCTTTCTTCGTGCGAAGACGGCCTACGGGCGCGGCTTTCCATCCAGCGGGCGATGCGTTTGGTGACCGTGCTCAAGCCATCGTCACGGCCGGTTGCTGCATTGACGAGGCGGGTCGCCTGTGGTGTCGACCAGCAGACCCCACCGTCGGCGCGCACCGCCAGCAGATGGCGGCCGGCCGCGTCGAGCGCGACCCGTGCGCTCTGGGCGGAGCGGGCATTGGAGAGATGGACGCGGATGCGCGCCCGAAGCTCATCGATATTGATCGGCTTGGTCAGATAGTCGACGCCGCCGGCTTCAAGGGCGCGGACAACGTGTTCGGTCTCGGTCAAGCCGGTCATGAACAGTACCGGTGTCTGGCCGACGGCGGCGTTGGCCTTGAGCCGCCGGCAGGTCTCGAATCCGTCCATGCCCGGCATGACCGCATCGAGCAGAATGACGTCGGGGGTGATGCGTTCCGCGATCGAAAGCGCGGCATTGCCCGAGGTTGCGATCAGCGCGGAAAAGCCCGAACGCTCCAGCGCCTCGGTGAGGAAGCCGAGGGCCTCCGGTGAATCGTCGACGAGCAGTACGATGTCGCGGCGGTCGTAGGTCTCAGCCACGGGCGTCGCCTCCTTTTTCTGTGCCGTTTCTGAGGAAGGCGTCGTAGCCCGAAAGATCGAAGGCCTGCACATAGGTGCGGGCCTCCTCGACAAAGGATTGGTGTTCGGGCGCCAGCGCGATCTCCGTGAGCTTGGCCTCGATGCCCCTGATGTAGCCGATCTCGCCGAGCCGGATCAGTTCCTGCACGTGATGGAAATCTGGACGCATGATCGACCGGCCCCCTGGCGCGGTATGCGGCGGTCTTTCCTCGCCTTCGTGGATCCAGGCGAGATCGAGATGGACCGCAAGCTTGTCGACGAGCTGGCTGACCACGAAAGGTTTGGCGAGCGTGTCGTTATGGCTGGCAAAGGCGCCGGTGGCCGAGCCGTCGCCGATATTGGCCGACAGCATGATGATCGGTGCCATCTGTCCGGTTTCGCGCAGCCGTCCGGCAAGTTCCCAGCCGTTCATGCCCGGCATCGAAATGTCGATCAGGAAGAGGTCCGCGTCGACGTCCGCAAGCAGCGACAGGCAATCGGCCCCGGACGGGACCGCGAAGACCGTGAAATCCATGGGGATCAGGACCTCGCGCATCAGCGCGCGATGGTCGGCATTGTCGTCAACGACGACGATGGTGCGTCGCAAGCCGAGATAGGAGGTGATGCGGCGGACGGGTGCCGTGAGCGCCGGGCGGTCGACCGCCGAAAGCATCAGCCGGACGCGGAACGTTGTGCCCTCGCCAAGCACGCTGGTAACGGCGATTTCGCCACCGAGCGTCTGCGTCAGAAGGCGCGTGATCGTAAGCCCCAGGCCGAGGCCCGGCATGCTGCCCAGATGTTCGGCTTCGCCGCGCTGGAACGGGTCGAAAATGCGCGGCAGGTCCTTGTCGGCAATGCCGCGGCCGCTGTCGGTTACCGTGAAGGTTGCCACCTGGCTGCGATAGGCGACATCCAGCCGGATGCCGCCCCGCTCGGTGAATTTCAGCGCGTTGGAGAGAAGATTGACCAGGATCTGTCGCAGGCGTTTCTCGTCGGTCTTCACATAGCGCGGCAGGCTGGCGGCGCGTTCATGCTCGAAGGTGATGCTCTTCGCCTGCGCCTGCGGGCGAAACATCTCGACGATCTGGTCGAGGAAATCGTGAATGTTGATCTCGTTGGAATAGACCTGCAGCTTGCCGGCCTCGATCTTCGAGATATCCAGCAGCCCGTCGATCAAGCCGGAAAGATGGTCGGCGCTGCGCTTGATGACCTTGATCGCGCCTTGGCGCGCAGGCGGTATCGTTTCATCTCGTTCCAGCACCTGGGCGTAGCCGAGCACGGCATTGAGCGGCGTTCGAAGCTCGTGGCTGAGGCCGACGACATAACGGCTCTTGGCGCGGTTGGCGGCTTCCGCCGTTTCCTTCGCCTGTTGCAGCGCTGCGTCCGTCTTCTTGTGCGCGGCGATTTCCTTCAGCAGTAATGTGTTCTGTCGGGAGGATTCCTCCTCGGCGACCACGCGGCTGTCATGGGCAAGCACGTAGAACCACGAGACGATGCCCGCGAGCACGGCAAAGACGAAGAAGACGACCGCGACGGTGCGCTCGACGACCGCAGCAACCTCGGGGGATGTGCCGGCAGTTTGGTGGGCGATCATTGCGAGGATCAGGCCGATGCCGGCGATCGACAGCACTGCGGAGATGGCGTAGCGGCCGAGCCGCGTCGCCAGCTTTTCGGTGACAGTGCGCGGAAGCAGGGTGTTGGCGACGGTCGCGACCTGGGCGTTGAAGCGCGCCTTCGGCTTGCACATGTCGTGGCAACGGCTATCGAGCGAGCAGCAGAGCGAGCAGATCGGTGCGGCATAGGCCGGGCACCAGGCCATGTCCTCCGGTTCGAACGGGTGCTCGCAGATCGAGCAGGTAATCTCGCTCTGGTTCGCCCAGCTCCGGCGCGGCTTGCGCGCGAGGTAGAACTTGCCGTCGGTCAGCCAGGCAATCAAAGGCGACGCCACAAACGCGACGACGAGCGCGATATAGGGCGCAAGCGAGGCGGCAATTTCGCCAAAGGCACCGAAATGCGCGATCAGTGCAACGGTCGCCGAGATCGCCATGGCGCCAAGGCCGACAGGGTTGATGTCGTAGAGATGGGCGCGCTTGAACTCGATGCCCGGCGGCGACAGACCGAGCGGCTTGTTGACGAAGAGATCGGCCGAAATCGTGCAGAGCCAGGCCATGGCGATGATCGAGAAGACACCGAGCGTTTCCTCAAGCAGACGGTAGATGCCGAGCTCCATCAAAAGAAGCGCGATCGCGACGTTAAAGACCAGCCAGACGACGCGGCCCGGGTGGCTGTGGGTCAATCGTGAGAAGAAGTTCGACCAGGCGAGCGAGCCTGCATAGGCGTTCATGACGTTGATCTTCAGCTGCGACACAACAACGAAGGCGACCATCAGGAGAAGTGCAGCCGTTTCTGAGGGGATCATGTAGCCGAAGGCGGTGTAGTACATCTGCGCCGGATCGGCGGCCTTGGTCGAAGGCACGCCTGCCGACAGCGCCAGCACCACCAGGAACGAGCCGGCGAGCAGCTTCGGTGCGCCGACGATCACCCAGCCGGAGCCGGCGAGAAAGACGGCGATGCGATGATGCAGCTTGCGCTGACCGTCCGGCGGCAGGAAGCGCAGGAAATCCACCTGCTCGCCGATCTGCGCCATCAACGCGAAGATGACTGCGGACGCCGCGCCAAATTCGACGAGATCGAAGGGCGCGAACGTGCCTGGAGGCCCTGAGGTGTGGTGAATGCCGGCATAGGCAAGCCAGGCGCCGACCTTCTCCCAGTCGGCAAAGGCGATGAAGACGAATGGCAGGACGTTGAGCACGATCCAGAATGGCTGTGTGATCAACTGAAACTTGCTGATCAGCCGCACGCCGTGGGTGACGAGCGGAATGACGACGACGGCGCTCAGGATGTAGCCGATCCACAAGGGAATCCCGAGTGCCAGTTCGAGCGCGCCCGACATGATCGAGGCCTCGATCGCAAAGAGGATGAAGGTGAAGCTGGCATAGATCAGCGAGGTCACGGTCGAGCCGATATAGCCGAAGCTGGCGCCGCGGGTGAGCAGATCGATATCGACGCCGTGTCGGATCGCATAGCGGCTGATCGGCAGCCCCACGGTGAGGATCATTAGGCTGGCGACGACGATCGCGACGATTGCATTGGTGGTGCCATAGGACATGGTGATGGCACCGCCGATCGCCTCAAGCGCCAGAAAGGAGATCGCGCCGATGGCAGTCTGCGAAATTCGTTCGGAGGAAAAACGCCGCGCGCTCTTGGCGGTGAAGCGCAGCGCATAGTCTTCAAGCGTCTGGTTGGCGACCCAACGATTGTATTCCCGCCTTACGGGAATGATGCGCTGGCGTGCGGCCATGGGGGTCCTAACGTGCGGTTGAGGGAGCTTGTGCCTTTTTTCTTAGCACGGAAGGTTTCTGCTTAAAATTGCTGCAAACGAAAATTTACCGGAAAGGGCAGAAGAGGGCGGCGAGTTCCCAGTGTCCATCGGTCAGCGGCCGGCAGGCGGTAGCTGTTACCGTGGAAACCATTTCAAGCGAGAGCAGGAAACGTGCGTCAGTCAGGGCGGCAATAGATTGGGTTGCTGATCGCGCGGCGGATCGTCTGCATCGCGAGATCCTCTTCGGAAAGCTGCCAGGGGAGGCTCTTGCCGGCGAGTGCCTCGCGGAACTCGGTGACGATCGTCTCGCGGCTTGCGACGGCGACGATCTCCGTGCGCAGGAAGTGTCGCGGCGAACCGATATATTGGCCGGTCCAGTCGTCGCTTTCGATGATCTCTTCACCGACGATGCCGGAGGCGTCGAGCCACAGCAGCCTGTCGCCGCTGGCGCCGCGAACCAACGCCTCGGCGACAACGGGGCCGCTGACGCTTGATCCCATCGGTTCGCCGTTGGCGGTGAGTTCCAGATGCGGTCCCGTTGGGCTTTCCGTCACATAGCCACGACCGGACTTCATCGCGCCGAGCACGGCCTCTTCGGAAAGCTCATCCATGTAAAGCACGGTCGTCGGACGGGCGAGCACCAGCGGCCCCTCGGGCATCAGTCGCGCCGGCTGGTGGAAATCGCTGCCGCCGATCGCGGAGATCTTCAGGCCCGAGGCAAGGCGCTGTTGGTAGCGCTCGAGCGAAACCCAGTTCCAGGCGAGCCAATGAGACTGCCAGACCTCCATGCAGTCGATTTCGGGCAGGTCGTAGTCCCAGGGGATCGTCGGCTTGTCGTGGTTGACCGAGAGCAGGCCGCCGCGTTCATGCACCAGGCGCGCGAGCGTGTGGGCGTGCTCCGGCTTCGTCATGCGAAAGTCGACCCAGTCGTCGACGCCGAAGACATTGGCATGGCCGATGCCCGTGGTGATTTCCATGGCGCGGACAAAGACGAGGTCCGCGGAGGAATGCGAATGGAAGTAGCGCCGCTGGGTGATGGTGTTGTGATCGGCGACCGCGAGGAAGTCGAGCCCCGCCTGTCGCGCTGCGGCATGCAGCATTTCGGGCGAGCCGGCCGCATCCGAGTGGAACGTATGGCAGTGCAGATCGCCGCGATACCATCCGGCTTCCTTGCGCGCAGGGAAACGTCGTTCCGGTTGCGGCACGATCGGGCGCTGGCTTCTGTCGAAATCGACCGTCACGCGAATCTCGGCGCCCTCCTCGGGGATCTTGTAGAGGCCGAGCATCACCTTCCACTGGCCGGGCGGCAGCTCGCCGTGGATGTAGCCGGGCGTGGCGTCATCGGTGGCGATGAAGAAGCGGTCGCGCGCCCCGCCGCTCCAGCCGCGAAAACCTTGGCTGGTCGGATAATCGGTCGCGCGCGAATCGAGTGCGCCGAGATCGATGATGCACTGCTCGGATTTCGGATAGCTCAGGGTCACGTCGACGCGCGTCACACCTTCCGGTACCTCGAGCGGCAGGTAGAAGTAGGGATCGGCCGCCTGATGCTGCCGGGTGATCCGCACGGAAAATTCCTGCATGGCGGCCTCAGCGCTCGTCGGCGGCGGGAATGCGGGCGCCGCTGTCGTCGAAGAGGGTGATGTGCCTGGCGTCAAAGGCGAGATGGACGGCGGTTCCGACCTTGATCTCGTCGTCGGTAAAGATGCGCGCGGTCACGCGACCGTTGTCGCCGCGCTCCAACGTGACGAGGCTCTCTGGCCCCATGTTCTCGTTGGCGAAGAGTTCGCCGGAAACCACATTGGAGTCGCCGGCAGCTGCGATACGCAGATGTTCGGGGCGGACGCCGAGTGTCATCCTGCCTGATTTCGCCGCCTTGGCGATGGCGTCAGTCAGCGCAATCGGCGCAAGCTTCAGGCCGTCTGCCCTGAGATGCAGCGCGCCTTCGCCGATGGATGCCTCGACCGGCACCAGGTTCATCGGCGGATTGCCGACGAAGTTGGCGACGAAGGTCGTCGCCGGCCGGCGATAGATCTCGATCGGCGGCGCGAACTGCACGATCCGGCCCTTGTCCATGACGGCGATGCGGGTTGCGAGCGCCATGGCCTCGGCCTGGTCGTGCGTGACGTAGACGGCGGTCATGCCCATGTCGCGCTGCAGGTGGTTGAGAAAGCCGCGCGCTTCGAGGCGGAGCTTCGCATCAAGGTTCGAAAGCGGCTCGTCGAAGAGATAGACCTCGCTCGGATAGACCAACGCACGCGCCAGCGACGTGCGCTGCTGCTGGCCGCCGGAAATCTGGCTCGGCAGGCGCTTCATCAGGTCGCCGATCTTCAAGACATCAGCCACTTCCTTGGCGCGGGCGTGGCGCTTGGTTTCCTGCTCGCCGCGCACTTTCAGGGGGTAGGCGATGTTGTCGGCGATGTTCATGTGCGGGTAGAGCGCATAGTCCTGGAAGACCATGGAAATGCCGCGGTCCTTCGGGTGCAGATAGGTGACGTCGCGGCCGCCGATCATCACCCTGCCAGAGGTCGGGGTTTCAAGGCCTGCGATCATGCGCAGGCTGGTGGTCTTGCCGCAGCCGGAGGGGCCAAGCAGGCAGATGAATTCGCCATCGGCGATCTGGAAGCTGATGTCGGGCACGGCGACGAAGGCACCGAAGCTCTTGGAGATGTTCTGGAATTCGACAGAGGCCATGACAGATTTCCGATTACGACTTGATGCCACCGAAGAACCGGAAACCGAATTTCCAATTCACGAAGAGATAGAGGGCAATGACGGGCAGGGAGTAGATCAGCGAATAGGCGGCAAGCAGCGTGACGATCGGCGTGCCGGCCTCCGAATAGAAGGAATAGATGGCGACCGACGCCGGCATCAGCTTGTCGCTGCGCAGCAGGATGAAGGGGATGAGGAAGCTGCCCCAGATGTTGACGAAGGCCCAGACGACGACCACGACGATGCCCGGCCGTATGACCGGCAGCGCCACGTCGAAGAAGGCCTGCAGCGGCGAGGCGCCGGCGACCATCGCGCTCTCCTCATAGGAGCGCGGAATGGCGTCGATGAAATCGCGAAGAATGAACATCGCCGTCGGCAACAGCCCGCCGGCAAAGACGAGGATGACGGCAAGATGGGTATCGATCAGCCCGGCGGCCGAGATGATCAGGAAGATCGGCACCATTGCCGCCGAGCCTGAAACGACCGACGAGAAGAGCAGCAGGATATAGGTGACGGCGCCCTTGCCCGGGATCGGCGAGCGCGAGAGGGCATAGGCGGCAAGCGTCGCCGCCGCGCCGACCAGCACGACGCCGCCTGCCGCCTGGATCAGGCTGTTTAGCAGTGCCTGCATGGCAAACGTGTTCTGGAAGACGGTGGCGAAGTTTGACAGCGTGAAGGGCGAGGGGATAGCGAGCCCGAGTTCGGCACGCGCATTGAACGGTGCGAAGATGAACCAGACGAGCGGCAGCGCGAAGACAGTGCCGAGGAAGGTGGCGGCGGCCGCAAAGATCGTGCGCCGCACGAAGATGTTCTGAGTTTTCTTCCGCATCATTCCGCCTCCACCGGCTTCTTGTGGGCAAGGCGAAGATAGACGAGCGCAAAGGCCAGGTTGATCAGCATGATGACGACGCCGACGGCAGCGCCCTTGCCGAACTCGAAATCCTTGAAGGCGATGCGGTAGGTGTAGATCGACAGGATTTCGGTGCGGTAGGACGGTCCGCCATGGGTGAGCAGGAATGGCGTGAAGACGTTGAAGGTCCACATGGTAATGAGGATCAAATCGGTGACCACATGACCGCGGATCAAGGGCAGCGCGATGTCGCGCAGCTTTTGCCAGGAGGTGGCGCCGGCGACATCGGCGGCCTGAAAATAACTCGGTGGGATCGACTGGAAGGCCGAGTTGAACAGCATCATCGAGAAGGCGGCGCCCCGCCAGGTGTTGAAGAAGACGATCACCCAAAACGGTTGCTGCAGCAGCCAGTCGCCCGGCGGCAGGCCGAGGCCGCGCAGGATCATGTTGAGCGTGCCGTTGTCGTAGTCGAGGAATGCGAACCAGGCGAAGCCGATCACTACCTCCGGCAGGATCCAGGCGGCGATGACCGCTGTCTGCAGGAAGGATTTGAGCGTCGGCGTCACCGTCTGGCTGAGCCAGGCGAGCAGGAGACCCAAAAGCGCCTGGCCGATGAGGGCCGATAGCAGCACGAACTGGATCGTCAGGATCAGCGAGAAACCGAACTGGCCACGGGTGAAGAAGGTCGTGGGATTGAAGAGCGCAAAGTAGTTCTGCAGGCCGACGAAATCCGGGTCGACGGCTGTGCGGCCGAGCAGCGTGCGGTTGGTGAAGGAGACGACGATCACCCAGAAGAAGGGGATGATCACGAAGACCCCGACGAGGGCCGTGGCCGGTGCCAGAAAGAGCGCGCCGGCGCGCGTCGAAAGCAGGGAGAATTTCTTCATGCGCGTTTCATGCCCATAGCCTGGATCGGGAGCCCGGCCACGGATGGCAGCCGGGCGCTCTGTCGTTGGATCGAAGCGGGATGAGGGCCTCGTTGCGGCCACATCCCGCGTCGGTTTAGAACGTGCTGACGGTGTTTTCTTCGCCGACGATGGCGATGACGGCCGCCTTGTACTGGGCCATCGCGTCCTCGGGCGAAAGCTCGCCGGAAACGACGCTTTCAGTCATCCGCTGGATCTCGGTCGAGACCTTGTTGTAGTTGGCGTCGTTTGGACGGGCCGTTGTGATCGGCAAAAGCGTCGTTGCCGTTTCCGTCAGGAACGGCGAGTTCGGGATCGCCACGTCGTCGCGGATGCGGATGGCCGGCTGGATTTCCTGGAACGCGTCGAGCTGCTCCTTGCTGTTCATGAAGGAAAGCAGCGCCCAGGATTCGGCGGGCGCGTCCGTATGCGGATTGATGACGAAGCCGGTGCCGCCGGACATGGTGACGAAGTCCTGGCCGCGCAGGCCCTTGCCCGGTGCCGCAGCCGGCATCTTCTTCCAGGTCATGGTGTTGTCACGGTCGGCAACGGCGAATTCGGCGCCGGGCGCTGTCACCGAGCGATAGAACCAGTCACCCTCGACGAGCATCGCCGTCTTGCCGTCGCGGAAATTGGCGAAGGTCCGGTTGCGGCCGTCGGCCAGCAGCTGCGCGCGCTGGTCGCCGAGCTTGTCGTCGACGTAGATGGTCTTGTAGAGCTTCAGCGTGTCGAGAATGCCCTGGCTCGAGACGATGTATTTGCCGCTATCGTCGGTGACCTGCTCGCCGGTGCCGAGCAGTGCCATCCAGTAGCCCTGCATCGTGGTCGCCTCGCCCATGGAGACGCCGGCATTGAGCTGCAACGGGAAGCTGTCGGGTGCGGCGGCCTTGATCTTGCGGGCGGCGTCGAGCAACTCGTCCCAGGACTTCGGCTGCCAGCTGTCGGCATCGAGGCCGGCCGATTTGAAGAGGTCCTTGCGCACGAAGATCATGCGGGCATCGGTGCCGAGCGCAATGCCATAGGGCTTGCCCTGGTAGCTCATCAGCGCCTTGGTGCCGTCGGAGATATGCTGCCAGCCTTCCCACTTCGGAACGTCGGGGCCGGCCACTTCCTCGAGCGACTTCAGAAGATTGCCCTGGACGAAGCTCGGGATCAGGAAGCCGTCGAAGCCGGAGACATCAGGGCCGGCGCCGGTGGAGAAATCGAGCGCGAGCTGCTGCGTCAGCTGCTCGTCCTCACCGCCGAACTGGGTGAGCTTGACGGTGACGTCCTTGCCTTCGGCCTTCATCTTCTCGGTAAAGGCCGGAATGACCTTCTTTTCGATCCACTCGGCCATGCCGCTGTTTACGCCGCCGATGATGCAGCGGCAGGTGATGTTGAGTTCGGTGGCGCTCACCGGCGCGGCAAAGGCAATGGCCGCGGCTGCGCTGAGCAGTAGGGAATGAAACCTGGTACGCATGTTTTCTCCTCCCGGTCGGCCCCCTCAAGGACCAATATGTCTGGCTGCGACAGTCCGGCCCTCCTCCAGGTCCGGTGTCCCGACGGTGACCAAGAATGAACACGCTTTCATTTTTGTCAACATGAACCAGGCGTTCTTTCTGTGATTGTCGAAAGAATATCTATTCCACTTGACGAAATCGCCGAGTTGATTTCTTTTGTGAGTGAACACGTTTTCATTTTGTGACGGATAAATGAACGATCGCGCCGACAAGAAAGCTACCCGAGCCACCGCAGATCAGGTGGCGCGCGAGGCCAATGTTTCCCGTGTTGCCGTGTCTCGGGCCTTCAACCCGAACGCTTCGCTGAAGCCGGAAAAGCGCGACCGGATCCTGCAGGTGGCGCGGGAGCTGAACTACACGCCCGACATGGCGGCGCGCTCACTCGTCACCGGCCGCTCGCATCTCGTCGGCATGATCGTGCCTGACGTCTGCAGCCCCTGGGAAAGCCAGGAGATCGATGCGCTGACCACTGCATTGCAGGCGGAAGGCTTCGCGACGCTGCTCTTCAAGGCCAAGGCCGATTTCAGCATGGATCCGCGCCTGCTCACCTATATGCGCGGTTTCAACCCGGATTCGGTGATCGCCTTCACCGAGAACATCCTGCCCGACGTGCTCTGCGGCTTTCTCGATCGCGCCGTGCCGATCTACGTGATCTACGACGACGTGAAGCAGTTCGCAGGCGCCGCCTCCGGCACGCTCTACGACCGGCTGCTGGTTCGCCAGAAGAACGGCATCGAACAGGCCGTGGCCCTGCTTCAGGGCTACGGCGCCCGCCGTATCGCCTATCTCGGCGGCAAGGCGCAGTCGCTCGCCAATGCCGAGCGCGAGCGCACGCTGAAGGAGACGCTTGCGGAGCGCGGGATGGATGCGCCGATCGTGCTTGCAGGCGACTACACCTATGACACCGCCTACCAGGCGACGCTCGATCTCTTTCGCATCGGCGAGGGTGCTGACGCGATCTTTGCGGCCAACGACGTCGGTGCCTTCGGGGCGATCGATGCGCTGCGCCATGAGCTCGGCCTGTCCGTGCCCGAGGACGTCAAGGTCGTCGGCTTCGACGACATCCCGCAGGCACACTGGAGGAGCTACAACCTCACCACCGTGCGCATCGACCTTGAAGAGCGTGTGCGCGCGCTCGTCCGTCTCATTCTCATGCGCCTCAGGGCACCCGATGCCGAGCCGCTTACCGAGACACTCAACACCCGCCTGATCGTGCGGGGCACCGTCGGTTGAAAGTAATGAACATGACCGGAAAACGCATTCACGTCGTCTTCAAGACACATCTCGATATCGGCTTTACCGACCACGCCGAAAAGATCCGAAAGCAGTATCACGAGCGCTTCATCCCTCAGGCGATCGAGACCGGCGAACACTTCTTCAATGAGAATCCGGAAGAGCCGCAGTTCATCTGGACCACGGGCGCCTGGTTGATCTGGGATCACCTGAATTCACGCTCGAAGGAAGAGGTCGCCCGACTGGAGCAGGCGATCGAGCGCGGCCTGATCCGCTGGCATGCGCTGCCCTTCACCACCCATACGGAACTGATGTCGCCGGATCTCTTCAAGGCGGGGCTTTCCTATGCGCAGGAGCTCGACCATCGCTTCGGCCTGAAGACGATCGCCGCCAAGATGACCGACGTGCCCGGCCATACGCTCGGCATGGTGCCGCTGCTCGCCGAGGCTGGCGTGCGCTTCCTGCACATCGGCGTCAACTCCGCCTCGCCGCCGCCGGAAATCCCGGATATTTTCCGCTGGCGGGCGGCGGGCGGCGAGGAAATCGTCGTCATGTATCAGCGCTCCTATGGCGAGACCTATTTTCCCGAGGGCCTCTCCGACGGCCTGAGCTTCGCCCATACCAGCGACAATATCGGCCCGCAGAGCGTGTCGCAGACGGCAGAAGCCTATCGCGAAATCCTCAAACACGAGCCCGGTGCCGCCGTGCGCGCGGCGACGCTGGAGGACTACGGCACGCTGATGTGGGCGGCGCGCGAGCGTTTCCCGGTCGTCGAGAAGGAACTCGGCGACAGCTGGATCCACGGCAGCGGCACCGATCCGGAAAAGATCGCCCGCTACCTGGCGCTGCAGCGACTCTACGACCAATTTTCCGGCGAGCGGATGACCGCAAGCCGCCAGGCCTTTGGCCGCAAGCTGGCGCTGGTGGCCGAACACACCTGCGGCGTCGACATCAAATCCTTCCTGCGCGACGAGAAGGCCTGGGCACGCCCCGCCTTCGAAGCGGCACGGAAGGCTGACCCGCGCTTCCACTATACCGAGGCGTCCTGGGCGGAGCAGCGGGCCTATCTCGACCAGGCGGTCGCGGAGCTGGAAGGCGATGACGCCGCCCGAGCGGAGGCGGCCCTTGCCGAGATTGCCGTTCCACCACGGCCAGAGGCAAGCGAAACCGCTACGCGGCTCGATGTCGGCGGCTGGATCATCGAGCTTGATCCGGTAGCCGGCGACGTTTCCGCTCTGACGGCGCCCGACGGCCGGACGGTCCGTGGCGCCAACGGTTCGCTGATCGCCTATCGCTACGAAGGCTACGATGCCGGCGACGTTCGCCGCCACATGGATACGTACCTCACCCATTGGATGGACTGGGCTGTGCTCGACCACGACAAGCCGGGGCTTGCCAAGGTCGCCGAAGCGCGCTCGCAGGCCTACGCGCCAAAGCTTCGCGGCACGACCGCAACGTCCGTCCTTGCAGCCATGCCGGCAGAAGCGGTGGAGCAATTGGGCGCGCCTGCCGAAATCGCCATCGAATTTTCCGCCGGCAAGGACGGGCTCGATATCCGGCTGTCCCTCTATGGCAAGAATGCCAACCGCATGCCGGAAGCGAGCTTCCTGTCGTTCACGCCGGAGGGACCTACCGCGTGGCACGTACGCAAGATGGGGCACTGGCACGCGACCGGCAATTTCGCCCGTGCGGGCGGCGCGCAGCTGCAGGCGGTCACGGCTGTTCGCGGGCAAACGGAAGCGGGTGCGGAACTGCTGGTCGAAAACCTAGACACGCCGCTGGTCGCGCCGCAGTCCTGGCCGTTCATGGCCTTCTGCAAGGACCTGCCCGATTACTCCTCTGGCGTCCGCTTCAACATCCACAACAACAAATGGGGCACCAACTTCCCCATGTGGTGGGGCGGCGATTTTACCACGCGGTTCACGCTCGGCCTTAGCGGTCGGTAATCGTCAGCGACTGAGGAACGGCGAACGGCTCGTCCTCGTTCGGGTGGGCCAGGCCGGCCTCCCGTTGGAGGCACCAGATGTCGACCGGAAGGCGACGACCCGGCAGCACCACCGCCTCGTGCGATAGCCATGCGGCTTCAGGTGCGGGTCCTTGAAGCCGGCACATCAGCGAGGCGGAGACGACGAGTGGCACCTGTAGCGTCTTGGCCATGGATTCCAGGCGCTGGGCGACGTTGACCGCGTCGCCGATGACGGTGAATTCGCTGTGGCAGCCGCTGTCGAGAACGCCGCCAACGACGGTGCCGTAGTGCAGGCCGATGCCGGCATCAAGCGCTGGGTGGTTGTTGCGCGCGTTGTGGTTCTTCCAATCCGTGAGGATGTCGACGAGATCGAGCGCGCAGGCAAGCGCCCTGTCGGCATCGTCTTCCTTTGGCCTTGGCTGGCCGAAGACCGCCATGACGCCGTCGCCGATGAACTTGTCGACCGTGCCGCCATGTTCGAAGATCGTCTGCGAGACGAGTTGGCGATATTCGGCGAGCACGAAGGCGAGCTCAGGTGCCGGTGCCGCCTCGGCAAAGCTGGTGAAATCGCGCAGGTCCACGAACATGATCGCGGCGCTGCGCCGCTCCAGGCCGAGCACATCGCCTTTCTCCTGCAGCGCGGAAACCACCAGCGGCGAAAAGAAACGCGAGAGATTTTGCCGTCGCTGGTCGGCCTGCAACGCTTCCTTGCGCGTCCGGTCGTGGTCGCGCGCAAGAAGATAGATGGCAAAGGCGGTGAAGCCGAAGCTCACGGTCAGGCCGAAATCCTGGTTGAAGAATGCTCCGAGCAGCGAAAGCGGACCGGAGGCATCGTGCCTTGCCGCGGTCATCGCCAGCATCGTCACCCAGGCTGTGAGCACGATGGCGGAAAAAAGGAGCACCAGGCGTCGCTCCAGCTTCAGGCCGACATGGACGAGCAGGATGAAGGCGACGACGAGACTGGTCGTCGTCAGATTGTGGTTCGCTGTCACCGGGCCGGCCAGAATATGGGCGTAGAGCAGCAGAGCGACCAGTAACGCATCGAGAACGACGAAAAGGGTCGTCAGCGAGGTGCGGCCAGGCAGATAGCGCGCCGTCGCCACCGACGCCACGCTGATGATGAGATAGCTGACGACGACGACCGCGTGCATGCGTTCCGCGCCCGCGTTGCCGCCGAGAAGCAGACTTGCCAGCAGGATTGCGAAAGCAACGAAGCGCAGGGTGAGCGAACGCTTCTCCCGGGCCGTATCCCAATGCGGATGAAGTGAGGACGTCATGTCTTCGGCATTCCCCTGCGTCAACGGCCGGCGATAGCCGCTCTGCTACCAGTCGATTCGCGTCGAATATGTGGCGTGACCGCAAGCCCGCTGGCCCGCGGCCAGATTAGGTTCTAGGGCTTCTAACGATGGGAAGGTCAAGGGCGCTGCCATCGTTGCGCTGCAGTTCACAGCGAACAGCTTATCTCTCGCGTTCCTCTTTGCCCCCCGCGCCTACGTAGAATGACGTATGTGCAGTGCAGCGTGGCTGTCAGATGATCCTCTTAAGCAGCGGCTAGAAGCACCGAAAGGCCAGTTGCTCCAGAACGAGAGGGGTTCCATCAGATGACTATCAAGGCAAGCGTGACCGGCGCATTCCTGGCCGCCATCCTGTCGACAACGGCGTTCAGCGGCGCTTTCGCGGCCGACGACACGATCAAGGTCGGCATCCTGCATTCGCTCTCCGGCACCATGGCGATTTCGGAAACGACGCTGAAGGACGCCATGCTGATGCTGATCGACGAGCAGAACAAGAAGGGCGGCCTGCTCGGCAAGAAGCTGGAAGCGGTCGTCGTCGACCCGGCGTCCGACTGGCCGCTCTTTGCCGAAAAGGCACGCGAGCTGATCTCGGTCGACAAGGTATCCGCGGTCTTCGGCTGCTGGACCTCGGTGTCGCGCAAGTCCGTTCTGCCGGTGTTCGAAGAGCTGAATTCGATCCTCTTCTACCCGGTCCAGTACGAGGGCGAGGAAAGCCAGCGCAACGTCTTCTACACCGGCGCCGCACCGAACCAGCAGGCGATCCCGGCCGTCGACTACCTGATGGAGAACGAAAGCGTCGAGCGCTGGGTGCTTGCTGGCACCGACTATGTCTATCCGCGCACGACCAACAAGATCCTCGAGGCCTATCTGATCTCCAAGGGCGTGAAGCCCGAGGACATCATGATCAACTACACGCCCTTCGGTCATTCCGACTGGCAGACGATCGTCTCCGACATCAAGAAGTTCGGCTCGGCCGGCAAGAAGACCGCCGTCGTCTCGACCATCAACGGCGATGCCAACGTGCCCTTCTACAAGGAACTCGCGAACCAGGGCGTCAAGGCCGAGGATATCCCGGTTGTGGCCTTCTCGGTCGGCGAAGAGGAACTCGCCGGTCTTGATACCACGTCGCTCGTCGGCCATCTCGCCGCCTGGAACTATTTCCAGTCGGTCGACACGCCGGCCAATGCCGAGTTCATCAAGACCTGGAAGGCCTATACCAAGAACGACAAACGCGTGACCAACGATCCGATGGAAGCGCACTACATCGGCTTCAACATGTGGCTGAAGGCGGTCGAAAAGGCCGGCACGACCGATACGGACAAGGTTCTCGACGCGATGATCGGCGTTTCCGTGCCGAACCTTTCGGGCGGCTATTCGACGATGATGCCGAACCACCACATCACCAAGCCGGTGCTGATCGGCGAGATCCAGGGCGACGGCCAGTTCGAGACCGTCTGGGAAACGCCCGGGCTCGTGGTCGGCGACGAATGGTCCGATTACCTGCCGGACTCCAAGGACCTGATCTCCGATTGGCGCGCGCCGATGTCCTGCGGCAACTTCAACGTTGCCACCGGCAAGTGCGGCGGCAAGGGCTCCTGATTTCATCACGTAATCATAACCGGGCGGTCAGCCGCCCGGACAATCCTTGCATGACGAAATCCGGGGGCAAGCACCCTCCGCCCGATGATGCGGCCGGGCGGAGGGAGTTCCCACGAAACCTCGACCGAAGCCTGTTGCCCAGCGCGGCACGGCGAGACCCGAGCGAGAGGGTGATGTACCGAATTCTGCAAATCCTGCTTGTTGCCTTGTGCCTGGTCATCTCGACCCACGTGCTCGGACTTCGCGCCGCCGCCGACCTCGGCACGCTGATAGACCAGCTCGGCGCGGCAAAGCTCTCCGACATGGACGACCGCATCTCGACGCTCGCCAAGACTGGCGACGCCAAGGTCATTCCCGTGCTCCAGGCGCTGGGCGAAGGCGAGCTTTACCAGCGCAAGTCCGACGGCAAGGTGTTCCTCGTCAAGGCGCAGGGCGCAGACCTGTTGCTCGTCGATCCCGTGACCGCCGCTGATGCCGGAACTGCACCGAAGGGGGCAATGCAGAAGGTCAAGGTCAACAACGCCGTGCGTCGTGCCGTGCGTAGCGCGCTCGGAGGCCTTACGCTCTTCAGCGACGACACCGGCGCGCGCATGAAGGCGGCGCAATCCATGTTGCAGACGCCGAATGCAGATGCGCTCGAGTCAATCGAAACGGCGATCGCAGCCGAAAAGGACGGGACCGTGCGCAAGGTTCTCGACGAGGCCCGCGCGGTGACACTGCTCGTCTCGGATCGCCCCGACGATCAGAAGCGCCAGGCGATCGCGCTGATTGCCGAAGGCAATGGGCGGAGCGGCCTTGCCGTCCTGACCTCTGCTCTCGCCACTGCCGATGTTTCCCTCAAGCCCGACATCGAGGCGGCGATCGCCCGGATCGAACAGACCCAGGCCTTCTGGAGCGCCGGCCAGAATGTCTGGTACGGCCTGTCCCTCGGCTCCGTTCTGCTCTTGGCCGCCATCGGACTGGCCATCACTTTCGGCGTCATGGGCATCATCAACATGGCCCATGGTGAGATGGTCATGCTCGGCGCCTACACGACCTTCCTGGTGCAGGAGGTCATACGCAACGCCTATCCCGGCCTCTTCGACTGGTCGCTGGCGATCGCGCTGCCGCTCGCCTTTCTCGTGACCGGCGCGGTCGGTCTCGCGATCGAGCGCGGCGTCATCCGCTTTCTCTATGGCCGCCCGCTCGAGACGCTGCTTGCCACCTGGGGCATCTCGCTCATCCTGCAGCAGTCGGTGCGTTCACTCTTCGGGCCGACCAACCGCGAGGTCGGCAATCCCTCCTGGATGTCCGGCGCGTTTGATCTCGGCGGGCTGACGATCACCTGGAACCGCCTCTGGATCATCGTCTTCGCGCTGGCGGTGTTCGCCGCCCTCCTGTTCCTGCTGAAGAAGACGCCGATGGGGCTTCGGATGCGGGCCGTGACCCAGAACCGGCGCATGGCGTCCTCCATGGGTATTCGCACGCCGCTCGTCGATGCCCTGACCTTCGCGCTCGGCTCCGGCATTGCCGGCATGGCGGGCGTCGCGCTCTCGCAGATCGACAACGTCTCGCCCAATCTCGGACAAGGCTACATCATCGACAGTTTCATGGTTGTCGTCTTCGGTGGTGTCGGCAATCTCTGGGGCACGCTCGTCGGCGCCTTCTCGCTCGGCATCCTCAACAAGTTCCTCGAGCCCTATGCCGGTGCCGTGCTCGGCAAGATCCTCGTCCTGGTGCTGATCATCCTCTTCATCCAGAAGAAACCGCGCGGGCTCTTCGCGCTCAAGGGAAGGGCGGTGGAAGCATGATCACCTCGTTTCTGATGAAATCAGCAGATCGCAGCATCCTCACGGTCGTGGCGATCCTTGTCGGCCTCGCCATGCTCGTCCCGGCGCTCAATCTCTTGACCGCGCCCGACCATCCGCTGCATGTGCCGACCTATCTGGTCTCGCTGTTCGGCAAGTATCTCACCTATGCGCTCCTGGCGCTGGCGCTCGATCTCGTCTGGGGTTTCTGCGGCATCCTTTCGCTCGGGCACGCAGCCTTCTTCGCGCTCGGCGGCTATGCCATGGGCATGTATCTGATGCGCCAGATCGGCGCGCGCGGCTCCTACGGCAATCCGCTGCTGCCGGATTTCATGGTGTTCCTCAACTGGAAGGAACTGCCCTGGTTCTGGCATGGCTTCGACATGTTCTGGTTCGCCGCGCTCATGGTGGTGCTGGTGCCGGGGCTGCTTGCCTTCGTTTTCGGCTGGTTCGCCTTCCGCTCGCGTGTCAACGGCGTCTATCTCTCGATCATCACCCAGGCGATGACTTACGCGCTGCTGCTCGCCTTCTTCCGCAACGACATGGGCTTCGGCGGCAACAACGGCCTGACGGACTTCAAGGACATCCTCGGCTTCAACATCCAGGCCAACGGCACGCGCGCCGCCTTGTTCGCGGCCTCGGCGCTGATGCTGGCGCTCTGCCTGATCCTGACGTCGGCGATCGTGCGCTCCAAGTACGGCAAGGTGCTCGTCGCAGTCCGCGACGCGGAAAGCCGGACGCGCTTCCTCGGCTATCGAGTCGAGCACATCAAGCTTTTCGCCTTCACCGTCTCGGCGATGATGGCGGGCGTTGCCGGCGCGCTTTATGTGCCGCAAGTCGGGATCATCAATCCCGGGGAGTTCGAGCCGGGAAATTCGATCGAAGTGGTGATCTGGACGGCGGTCGGCGGGCGCGGCACGCTGATCGGCCCGATCGTCGGCGCCATCCTCGTCAACGGCGGCAAGAGCATTTTTACCGCGGCGTTTCCGGAGTTCTGGTTGTTTGCACTCGGCGGCCTCTTCGTGCTCGTCACCCTGTTCCTGCCGAAGGGCGTCGTAGGAACAGCCGGCGCGTACTTCGCCCGCCGGCGTGCGGAGCGTCGGACGCGGGTGACTGAAACGCCGGACAATCTGGCCGTTGAACCCATGGCGGCGGAGTAGCGACATGAACCAGACAATCGGCCAGACCAAACCGACCAGCCTTCTCTATCTCGACGGCGTCTCCGTCTCCTTCGATGGCTTCAAGGCGCTGAACGCGCTCTCCTTCGTCATCGAACCCGGCGAACTCCGGGCGATCATCGGCCCGAACGGTGCGGGCAAGACGACGATGATGGACATCATCACCGGCAAGACCCGGCCGGACGAAGGGCAGGTCTTTTTCAAGGGTGAGATCGACCTGACGAAGAGAGACGAGGCGGAGATCGCCTCGCTCGGCATTGGCCGCAAGTTCCAGAAGCCGACCGTCTTCGAAAGCCACACGGTGTGGGACAATCTCGAACTCGCCCTGAACCGCAAGCGCGGCGTGTTCCCGACCCTGTTCTATCGTCTGACGCCCGAAGACAAGATTCGGATCGAGGAGATCCTTGCGACCATCCGCATGTCCTCTCGTCGTGACGACCTCGCCGCCAACCTTTCGCACGGTCAGAAGCAATGGCTGGAGATCGGCATGCTGCTTGCGCAGGAGCCGGAACTGCTGCTGGTCGACGAGCCGGTGGCCGGCATGACCGATGCGGAGACTGCCGAGACGGCGGTTCTGCTCAAGGAGATCGCCAAGACCCGGTCTGTCGTCGTCGTCGAGCACGACATGGGCTTCATCCGCGAACTCGGCGTCAAGGTCACTTGCCTTGCCGAAGGGGCGGTACTGGCGGAAGGCTCGATCGACTTCGTCAGCAGTGATCCCAAGGTGATCGAAAACTATCTCGGCCGCTGACATCTCATGCCGGAAATCTACGAGGAGCGCGCGCCATGTTGAGCATCGAAAACGTCAATCTGCACTACGGGGCCGCACAGGCGCTGCGCAACGTGTCGATCACGGCCGAGATGGGCAAGATAACCTGCGTGCTCGGGCGCAACGGTGTCGGCAAGTCGAGCCTGCTGCGGGCAATCACCGGCCAGCATCCGGTCAGCGCCGGCGCCATCGCCTTCAACGGCGCACCGCTCGCCGGCCTGGCGCCCTATCGTCGCGCCAAACAAGGCATCGGCTATGTGCCCCAGGGGCGTGAGATCTTCCCGCTGCTGACAGTGAAGGAGAACCTCGAAACCGGCTATGCGCCACTGAAGCGCGGCGACCGTTCGATACCGGAGGATGTCTTCAATCTCTTCCCGGTTCTGCGCTCGATGCTCGGCCGTCGCGGCGGTGACCTCTCCGGCGGCCAGCAGCAGCAACTGGCAATCGGCCGGGCGCTGGTGACACGGCCGAAGATCCTTGTGCTCGATGAGCCGACCGAGGGCATTCAGCCGTCGATCATCAAGGATATCGGCCGGGCGATCCGCTATCTCCGGGATTCCACCGGCATGGCGATCCTCCTGGTCGAGCAATATCTCGATTTCTGCCGCGAGCTCGCCGACCACGTCTACATCCTCGACCGGGGCGCTGTGGTCCATGAAGGCGCACCCGAAACGCTGGACACATCAGAGGCGCGCCGGCATCTCACGGTCTGATCGCATCGATCCTGAACCGGGGCTTCCTGCGGCGGCTCCGATCCCTGCTTTTTGTCGTCTGGGGGAAGAAACTGCAGGCGTTTCAGGCAAAACCGTCTACCCAAGGGAGCAGAAATCCGTCCCTGCCATAAAAGCGCCTTCTAAAATCACTAAATCTATGCAGTAAGTGACGTAATTTCTTGAGAATGGTGCGGTTTGGGTGTAGGACATCCTAAGCGAAAGAGTGCGGCCGTCACAACCCGTTGCCACCGGCGAATGCCGCGGGACGCGGACTTGTGGCGGCTTTTCTTGTTCAGGAAAGTGAAGTGACATGTTGACCAAAAAAGGAAAATACGGGCTCAAGGCCCTTGTCGACCTGGCTCAACTGGAGCCCGGAGAGACCGCCTTCATCACCGAGATCGCCACGCGGAACAATATTCCGAAGAAGTTCCTGGACGCGATCCTGCTCGAACTGCGCAATGCCGGCATCCTGCGCTCGAAGAAGGGCCCGGGCGGCGGCTATTCCCTGTCCCGGCCGGCCTCCGATATCCGCATCGGCCAGGTCATCCGCACGCTCGACGGCCCCCTGGCACCGATCCGCTGCGCCAGCCGCACTGCGTTCGAGGCCTGCGACGACTGCGCCGATCCGGTCAACTGTCATGTGCGCAAGTCGATGAGCAACGTACGCGACGCAATCGCCTCGATCCTCGACAACATGACGCTGGAGCAGTTTGCCGCCAACGACAACGCCACCGAGATCGTGGCCTTGAGGGATGCGGAAGCCGGCTGACCTTCGCGCATGCTCTTTGATCGGGTGCCTGCGATCGCGAGATGCGGCCAGGCAATCGCGGCGTCACAGCTTTCTGATGATCGCGGCCGCAGCGGGCGGCGCTATGATCTCCAACAGCCGCAACAATCGTGCCTTGCCGACATGAATTCGGCGCCCTCCAGGCTCGACTGCGCGCAGGATTTCCTTCGCGGCGTAAACTGCACTGACCTTGCCTCGCCCCCGTCCTGATGTCATCGGGGTGTCGACAAGCGGCAGCACGACATCGACCACTCTGACCGACGTTGCCTGATGCTGGACGCAAAGCGCATCTGAAAACATGCGCAGCCCTGCCTTCGTCGCGCTGTAAACTGCCGATGTCGATTTCGGGTGGCAGGCGAGTGCTGAGCCGATATTGACGATGAGGAAGGGGCGCCCCGGCGTCTTCGGCAGAAGCAATCGCGACAGCAGCATCGGCGCAAGCAGATTGGTTTCGACTTCGGCGGCGATCTGCTCGCCATCATAGTGCGGGTCATCGAAGCGGACATTGTGCTGGATCGCGGCGTTGTTGATGAGGCAGTCGATCGTATCGCCCGCCATCATTTCGATGCCGCAGGCGATGACGGCGGCCCGATCGCGGAGATCCAGCGCGCGCGTTTGGATCCTCCGGTCTCGCAATTCCAGATCCTCAAGCCGCTCCCGGTCGCGGCCAAGCGCGACGATGCTGTGTCCCTTGGATGCCAATTGCAGGGCGATTTCCCGACCGATTCCGGAACTTGCCCCGGTGACGACGCAACGTGCCATGTGATCTATTTCCCGATGTTGTGCAGTCGAGTCTGCAGCCGGAGGACGGGAATGGCATTAACCGAGGTTAAGCACGCACAGGGTGCTGCGATTTCGCTGTTCGAGCGCATCGCCGGGCATTCGCTGGCGCAGGCGGAGCGGCTCGCCGAGGCGATCCACGTCCGCAGCGTGAAGGCCGGCGAAACCGTCTTCCATCAGGACGAACCGCATCCGTACGTTTATGTCATCGAAAGCGGCCTGGTGAAGCTCACCTATCTTCGTGCCGACGGCGAGGAGTGGATCAAATCCTTCGCCTTCGAGGGACGGTTCTTTGCGAGCCTCTCGGCGCTGGTGCCGAGCGGGCGTGCAAGCTTTTCGGCGGTTGCGGTCGAGGGTGGCCGCCTCGAGAGAATTCCGTTCGCCACGCTACAGTCCCTGGCAGACAACGACCTCGGTTGGTCGCGCATGATCCGCAGCGCCCTGATGATGCTTGCGGAGCGCAAGGAGCGCCGCGAACGCCAGTTCCTGACGCTGAGTGCAGAGGAGCGTTACCGATCGCTGATCGTCGAACAACCGGAGGTGGTGGCACGCGTCCCGCAGAAGGATCTTGCCGGCTATCTCGGCATCACGCCGGTCGGCCTCAGCCGCATCGCGACGCGCGTCCGGGCCGAAGGTGGCGCCCAAGCTTAACCCGGGTTAATGCGCGGCTTCTGACGAAGAGCGATACCGGCCACCGTTGCAAAAAAAAACGGAGGCTCATCTTGGTCAAACAGAAAACGGCATCTGATTTCCTGCTCTTCTTCAGATCCTGGGCGGCGAGGCCGCTGGAAGTCGCCGCGATTGCCCCATCGAGCAGGCGGCTGGCGGTGGCCATGACCACTGAGATCGGTTCGTTCTCCGGCAATGTGCTGGAGCTTGGGCCAGGCACGGGCGCCTTCACACGGGCGCTTCTGCGAAACGGCGTATACGAGAACAATCTCATCCTGGTGGAGCGCAACCCGGCCTTCGCGACGCTTTTGCGCAAGCGGTATCCGAGCGCAACCTTGATCGAGGGCGACGCGCAGCACCTGAGCCTGCCGGCGGTGAAGTCGGTCGGCGCCGCGATCAGCGGCTTGCCGCTGCTTTCCATGCCCGCCCAGACCGTGCAGGCTATCCTCTCGGCAATATTTCATCACCTCGCCGAGGGCGCCAGTCTGTTCCAGCTCACCTATGGGCCGCGATGCCCGATCTCGCCGCAGATTCTTGCGGGCCTTGGTCTCGAAGCATCCTTCCGGCGCTGGGTGCCACTCAACCTGCCGCCTGCGAGCGTCTACCGTATTTCGCGAAGCCCGGCTTGAAGCCGGCGCATGGGGCAGTCTCGCTTCCGCGCCCTGCCATCGAAAGAGGGGGCGCCTAATCAGCGGCGGTGAACTGAGGCGGTAGGACTTTCTCGACCTCCCGCCCAACTCGCAATTCATTTGCTGTCATGATCTATAGAATAAGTTCATTATTGCCCTTCAACCAAGGAGAGGCGGATGAGCAACGTACACTTCCTCAGGGAGCCGGCCCCGGTCAATGCAGAGCATGACGAAAGACGGCGGCACCTGTTTGCCCGTGCCGAGGCGTTGTCAGATGATCTTGCCCGGCATGGCGCCGAACTCGACCGGGTGGGTGCGCCGCCGCGCGATGAGATTGAGGCTCTCCGCCAGGCTGGTCTTTTGACGGCGCTGCATTCGCCTGAGATTGGCGGTGCGGGCTTAAGCTGGGTCGACGGGCTGCGGCTGGTGCGCATCATTGCGCGCGGGGAGAGCTCGATCGGGCAATTGCTCGGCTATCACTACGTCAACAGCCAGTATGTCTATTGGGCGGCGGCCGATCCGAAGCAGGCCTGGGTGCTGGGCGCTGAGACCGTGGAGCGGCAGCTCTACTGGGGTGCTGCGGTCAACCCGCGCGATCCCGGCCTCACATTGGAACGGCGTGGCGGCCATTATGTGCTGAACGGCCGCAAGACCTTTTCGACCGGCGCACATGTTTCCGACCGCATCAACGTCAACGCTGCGATCGAGGGCAAGATCGCCAACTTCGTCGTGCCCACGGACCGGCCTGGGTACATCACCAACAACGACTGGGACAATATCGGCCAGCGCCTGTCCGACAGCGGCAGCGTCGAGTTTCGCGACTTTCCGGTCTACGAGCGCGACTTCATCCTGCCGCTTGCCGACCCTTCCGATCCGCCGACGGCCCAGGCGACGTTCAACACGCCGCTGATCCAGCTGGTCTTCGTCAACTTCTACCTTGGTACGGCTGAAGGTGCACTTACATCGGCACTTGACTACGTGCGCACCACGACGCGCCCCTGGGTGACATCCGGCGTCGACCGGGCCAGCGATGATCCCTATATCCTCGAACGGATCGGTGAACTCCGGGCCAGCCTGAAGGCATCGGTTGCCTTGGCCGATGCGGCAGCGGTTTCCGTCGAGGCGGCATTGTCGCAGGGCAGCTCGGTGACGGCCGAAACGCGTGGCGAAGCGGCGATCGAGGCCTATGCCGCCAAGGTTCACTCGACCCACGTCTCGCTCGACGTGACGACAAAGATCTTCGAACTGATGGGCGCACGTGCCACCGCCGGGCACTATCGCTTCGACCGCTACTGGCGCAATGTCCGCACCCACACGCTGCATGACCCCGTCGCCTACAAGGCGCGTGAGGTCGGCGAATTTGCCTTGAACGGCCGGATACCGCCGGTCAGCCTCTACAGCTAGTCGGAAGCTCGGTTCGCTCTGCGGTCTGGGCGATTGCAGAGATGGGTTTCGAGCGCCGGTTCGATCTCGGGCAGATGGCAACCATCTCGTCACGCGCCGGGTCAAGCGTGAGAATGAGGGGAAGGTCGTCAGGCGGTCCATACGAAATCGGAGAGAGGCCGGCAAAGCTTCCGAGTTTGTCGGCCTCTCTGGCCGTATCTGCCAGTTCGTAGCGCAATCAATACCGGCTGCTACACGCG
The DNA here is from genome assembly GCF_016652895.1 of Ensifer sp. SSB1. NCBI lineage: Bacteria > Pseudomonadati > Pseudomonadota > Alphaproteobacteria > Hyphomicrobiales > Rhizobiaceae > Ensifer > Ensifer sp. SSB1. Next base: position 2,682 of record NZ_JAEPRP010000021.1, on the reverse strand, counting down.
CAGCGCATCGACCCTCTGGTAGCGGATATGACCTTGCCTGCAGTCGTCGCCGTTGGTTGTCGGCCATTCCCAATTATGGCTGGCGATCACTTCGCCGGGTCGGGCCGATCGTCTTGCCGAGATTTTGAAGATCATTTGCAATAATACTTGTGATTTAATTGCATAAAGTGAAATAATTGAAATGGACGTCACCTTGTGCGTTTACCCGGTCAAGGCGCGCCGGATGAGCCGAGGTCCCGGACGATTTGCTCGTGGCACGCGCCCTCGTGGATTTTTCGCGCGCATAGTTCGAGTGAAGCGCGGCCGGGAGCGCGTTGCAGCCGGCAGCCAACAGCGTCAAAACGCAGTGCTTCTGCGCCTTTTCCGATGTATACTTCGGGATAAGCGGGGAAAATGGAGGTAAGCCAATGAATAGGCTAACGATCATTGCCTTGTCCATGGTGCCGGCGCTGACCAGCGTTTCGCCAGCCATGGCATTTCCCATGGCGGCGGACGCCCCGAAGATCGAGGCGAGCCAGGCGCAACTGGTTCAATACAGGCGATATGGTGGCGGCTACCACGGTGGCTACTATGGCGGCGGTTACTATCACGGGCATCACCACGGCGGCGGCGACGAGTGGGCCTGGGCGCTCGGCGGACTGGCTGCCGGTGCGATCATCGGTGGCGCCTTGGCGCAGCCCTACTACGGCTCGGGCTATTACGATCAGGGCTATTATGACCAAGGCTACTACGGCCCGTCATACTACCGTCCGCGCTACTATGCGCCGCGATACTACGCGCCGCGCTATTACCGTCAGACCTATTATAGCGGCGGCAACGCGCATACGAGTTGGTGCTATGCACGCTACCGGTCCTACAGGGCTTACGACGATACGTTCCAGCCCTATTATGGTCCGCGGCAGGTCTGCGTTTCGCCCTACTGACGCACCGTAGGCTTTCGGGAGAAAGCCGCCGCTTGACGAGCGCCGACGCCCGTCGTGTTTTCATACCCGACTTCAGGCCCGATCAGCCGGAAGCGGCCACCGGCGCGACGTTTCTGATGCGGCTGCTGCTCAACAGTCCAGCCGCCTGAACCAGCGGGTAGCCAGCGGCGGCAATATCGGAATTGATCCTGTGCAGGTCACGCACGAGGTCGATGAAGAGCGCATTGCCTTTCGCATCGGCGGCCGCCTCGATGCGCTCGCGGCCGAGATGTCGACCGACGACCTCATCCTCCAGTTCGCGAAAACAATCCTTCTGCGCGGCGAGACGGGCGGAAGCCGAAACGTCGCGCGACAACAGCGCTGCGGGAAGAAGCCGGAGTGAAGCGGCAATCACCGCCGAGAGGGCATCGAGCGCCTCGCGCTGGCTCGCGTTGAAGGCAATGTTCTGCTTGACCTTGGCACGGATCCGGTCCGCGAGGCTGAGCTTGATGACGTCGCCGGCATGCTCGAGATTGCTCGCAAAGAGCATGATTTCATGGGCTCTGCCGGTGTCGCCTGCCGAAAGCTCGTCCTGGGTCAATTGCCCGAGATAGGCGTGGACGGAGGCCATGTAGTTTCCGAGCCGCGCATCGATCGAGGGCAGTTCCTTCAAACCTTCCATCCGGCCGGATTGCAGCGCCGTCAGCGACATCAGGAACATGCGTTCAAGCAATTCGCTCATGCGGATCGTTTCCGTCGTCGCATTGCTGAGCGCAATTGCCGGTGTCTCGAGCGACCTTCTGTCGAGGTAGCGCGGGGATGCCAGCGGGTCATCGGCGGCAGGGCGTGCCGGGACAAGCCGTTCCACCAGGCGGATGACGACGGGCGACAGCGGCAGGAACACGGCTGCGACCAGCAGGTTGAACGAAGCGTGGAGACCGACCGCAATATGGAGCGGTTCGGCAGGCACACGCCCCGCCAGCTCAACGATCTCGCGTGCGAAGGGTAGCAGTGCAAGCGCCAGCAGGCCGCGGCAGAAGAGGTTGGCAAGCGGCAGCTTGCGGGCCACCGGTGGCTGGTCGAGCGTTGCGCTGACTGCCGGCAGGCCGCCGCCGAAATTGACGCCCAGGATCAGGGGCACGGCTCCGGCAATTTCGAGACTGCCGTTCATCAGAAGCGATGCCACGAGCAGAATGACCGCGAGCGTGGAGTGACAGAGCCATGCCAGCAGCGCGCCGACGAGGAAGCCGAGCGCCGGTTCTCCCGCAACGGCTCCGAGCACATCGTGGAAGAGCGTCGCCTGGCGCAGCGGCGCGGTCGCCGAAACGATCACCTTCAACGCCATCAGCATCAGGCCGAGGCCCATCAGGATGCGACCGGCATTTCGCGGGCGAAATTCGCTGGACGCGCTGAAGGCTATATAGCCGGCGAACAGAAAGAGCGGGCCGAGCAGCGCCGCGAGCGACGAGCCGGTGGCGAAGAGGCCTGAAACCAGCGCCGAGCCGATATCCGCCCCGAGCAGGACGGCAAGACCTGTCGGCGCCGAGATCGCCCCTGCACCTGCAAGCCCGGCAACGATCAGCGCCATGGCGGTGGCGCTGCCGAGCACGGCGGTCGCGAAGACCCCGCCGCCGAAGGCAGTGACCCGGTTCGACAGGCGCTCCTCGACGAAGCGCTGCAGCCGGTCGCCCCAGCCACGCATGACGCCGGTGCGCACCATGCGCACGCCCCACAGAAGCAGCGCCACGCCGCCAAGGAGTTCCAGGATAACCAAAGTTCC
>NZ_JAEPRP010000256.1:0-7451 GCF_016652895.1 Ensifer sp. SSB1 | reverse complement strand
AAACCCTCGAAACGGGTGTTGGCCCTTAGCTGGAGGGGATTTTCAAGATTTCAAGAGCAATGCCAACCCGTTTTTTTGCACGGGACAGCGTTTGAGCCGAGAAGGTCCGGGGCGCTCTGTGTCCGGTGGTTCTGGTGCTGAATACGCCGTCGTATCTCCATTGGATTGCTGCACTGGCGGAAGATGTCACGGCGGCTGCGGCAAGTGCCTTCCGTTCGGAAATTACACCGTCATCCACGATCGAACGTGGCGGCAAAGACATTGCAAGGGGCGTTCTGTCCGGCACCATATCCGCCGATAAAATAAGGCCGACACAGGAGTGACGGTCAGCGGATACGGGGCGATGTTCGGCGCCGCGGAGTTTTTCGGCGGCTCCGTGCGTAAGTGTGGGCCCTCAAAGCGGAAGTGGCCCTCTTGGGAGGGCCACTTCCGCTGCCCAGCTGATTACTTCGCGCCGATTGCCTGGAGGCCGGCTGTTGCGCAGTTCGCGTCGATATCACCCGACGGTGCACCACCAACACCGATGCCGCCGACCAGAGCCTTGCCGAACTTGATTGGCACGCCGCCGGCCTGGATCACCATGCGAGCGTCCATGTCGCGGAGGCCCTCATTTGCCGGCTTGGAGGCGATGAACTCGCCGAGGCCAGCCGTGTCGCGGCCCATGGCAGCGGAGGTGAAGGCCTTGCCCTGTGCGCTATTGCCGGTGTGCGGACCGGAATTGTCGGCCTTCAGCAGCACCTTCATTGCTCCATCGCGACCAACAACAGCAACGCTGACATTGTGGCCTTCCGCGGCGCAAGCCTTCACGGCGGCGTCCGCAGCCTTGATGGCCATGTCGAGCGGCAAGTAGGCCGCGGTCGGGAGTTCCTGCGCCGTAGCGGCAACGGGAGCGAAAAGCGCGGCTGCGAGCACGATATTGCGGATCATCGTAGGTTCCTTTTCCTGTTTATGTGAAAAGGTTATCCCGTCTCGGGTATCGTGGGTATTCGTAGGGCTTGCGCGCCTATCCGTAGTTCTACGGAGTTTTCGTCCCGTCGAGCCAGATCCGCGTCATTTCCGCCTGTGACGTGCTGCCCAATTTGGCGCCGATGGCGGCTCGATGGCTTTCGACCGTACGGGGCGACAGACTGAGACCTTCGGCGATCTGGCGGGTAGTGAAGCCTGCGGCAATCCGATCGAGAACTTCGCGCTCACGTTGCGTGAGCGCCGCAAGCAGCGCCAGCGTTTCGGCCTTTTCCGCATGCACTCGAATGGCGCGCTCCAGCAGTTCGTGGCCTTTGTGGATCGCGTCGATCAGGTCCTGCTCGTCCACGGGCTTCGAGAGAAAGTCGATGGCGCCGTTGCGGAAGGCTCGGCGACAGGCCTCGATATCACCGTGCCCGGAGATCACGATCGTCGGCCAGTCGATCCCCTGTTCTGACAGCCTTTCCTGTAGCTTCAACCCAGAAATAGCGGGCATGCGGATATCTAACACCAGGCAGCCGGGGTCGAGACGGGAAACCTGGGTGAGAAAGGCTTGCGGATCAGAAAACCCGGTAACCTTGATGCCGACCGTCGAGAGCAGCAGGCTCAGCGCACGACGCACCGCGTCGTCGTCGTCAACGAGATAGACGGGAAGCGTCATCGCATCGGCTCCTCGGTTCGGCGAGCGCGTTGCAGCGTTACCCTGAAGGTGGCGCCGTGATCACTTTCAACCAGCACGATTTCGCCGCCGGCACGTTCCACCAGCCGCTGGCTAAGCGCCAGACCGAGCCCGGTGCCACCGGCGCGGGTCGTGACGAATGGCGTGAACAGCCGTGGGCGAAGCGTTTCCGGGACGCCGGGGCCGTTGTCGGCGACATCGACGATAACCACGGTATCGCGCTCACTCAAGGTAACGGTCACGCGGCCGGTCTCGTCCGGTTGTGGCGCCAATGCCTCAAGGGCGTTTCGCACCAAATTGAATGCGACCTGCTCGATTTCGACCGGATCGGCGACGACCGATACCGGCGCTTGCGGAATCTGAAAATCAAGCTGAATTCCGCGTGATCTTGCGTCCGGCTGAAGGAGCGCTTCAACATTTGCAAGTGCATGGCGCAGATCGAAGGCAGCAACCGGCGCAGCATGTGGCTGCGACCAGTTGCGAAACCTTTCTAATATGGCGGATGCCCGGCGCGCCTGGCTCACGGTATCCTCCAGCACCGGAGCAAGTGCCGCGTCCTGCCCTTGGGCGAGCAGCCTTCGCCCAGCCTGCGCCTGGGCCAGGATTGCGGTCAGGGGCTGGGTCAGTTCATGTGCCATGCCGCTGGCCATTTCGCCGAGTGCGTTGACGCGCGACGCGTGCGTGAGGCGCGATTCCAGCGCGCTCAAGGTTGCCTGCTGTTCCGCCGCGCGTGTGCGTGCGCGCTGCCGCAGTGCCGCCAGGCCTGCGAGATAGGCGAGGCTGACCACAAGAAGCGTCAAGCCGGTCTGTACGGGGGGGAACATGTCCGCAAGTCCGATCTCCCTACCTGTTTCGAGCAGAAGCGGCTGCGATGCACTACTTAGCGCCTTGGAAAACCGGATCGCCTCGGGCAGGGCAGTCGGGAGCAGGACGTGTCCGTCCGGCAGTGACAGCCGCACCGCCGCCCCAGGGCGAGACCAGAATGGCCCGCCATCTCCGATCAATTTCGCCGCATCGATGCCGAGCATCAAACCATAGCGCGCCTCGTCTGTGTTCGGACTGCGCTTGATCATGATGTAGTGATCGGCCCGTTGCGGATGGGGCAACAGTGCGATGCGCCCATCCGATGCCCTGGCGGCCGCGCGAATGAGCTCTGCCGTCTTGGCATCGAGCGGACCGGTACCGACCGTTTCCGCGCTTGAATCCAAGGGGACGAGTTGAACCTCGTCGATCCGTGGATAGAAGCGCGCAATCGTTCGGGCTACCTCCAGGAACAGATCGTGCCTGCGCCCCTCGGAGGCAACAGCGACGGCCGAGAGCGCAGTCAGGTGCGCATCGTGCTGATCCACCCGCTGGGAGGCCAGGCTATGGAGGAGCGTGCTCTCCTGCTCAAGTTCGGAAACGAGCGCCTGCCGCTCCCATCCCGCCAACGCAGCGCCGCCGATCCCCAAGAGGAGACACCACAGGAGGACCATATGGAAGGGGCGTTCGAAGATCGAACGATTGCTGTGCATCATCGGTTCGGCGATCTTTTTGTCATGCGCTGCCTCTAGCAGAGTGCGGCCGCGGCCAGGTGCGATCATTAGTTCGCCTCGATCATCTCGCCGCTGAAATGCGCACTGTCAATCCCATCGAGCTGCCCAGGACGCACTGCAACAGCAAGCTTCGCCGCTATCGCGATCCTTGCTCTCGCATGGATATCGCCGTCGCCCGCGGCACCGCCCGGTCCACCGCTGGAGCATTTCGGCGAGATCCGGGAAAGGCCGCAATGTCTCCGCAACACAGCGTCGCCAAGCCTTCCCCGTAGCGATCGAAGGAGACTGATGATGCGCGGTGTGACTTCCGGTTCTCGGCCGGATGTCCATCCTGGCTGAGTCCGCACCTGCGGCTGCCAATCGCGCTCGCGGATGACTACGATGGCGGCCGGCGCTCCTGCAGGGACGACCGTGGTGGGGATCACTGGCGCTGCGAGGAATTGCGCCGGGATCATTGGCGCGAAAAACGAGAGAAACAGGAAAAACAGAACCTCAAGGCCGGCATCACCGCCGGCGCGATCGGATTGGCGCTTAGCGCGATCATCATTGGTGTGGCATGGGAAGAAGAGCGCCGCCGCCAGAACGACAAGTATCGCCCCAATGAGCGCGATGCACGCGGCCTCGCACGCTACCGCAGCTATGATTCACGCAGCCGAACCTTCATCGGTCGCGATGGCAGACGGTACGAGTGCCGCTGGAGCGGCCCGGTGTGCCCGCTTAGCCGAGGACGCAAAGGCGAAGTCTTTTCTGGACGATCAATTTGACTTCGCCGACGCGGTCTAATGCCGTGTCTCGGCCCAGGTGGGATCCACAAACCTACCTAGCGACCGGAGATAGGCTACAATCTCCAATACAATAGTATCTCGGTTCCCAAATTTTTCGCCGATGAGGTCAAGCGCGTCGATCTCGGCATCCTCTTCGTCCATACCGCCGAGGACGTATATGTCATGGCCTATGGCCTTGATGTCGCACCCAGCTGCGATCACCTCGTTAACGAACTCTGGTATTTCACTCGACTTCATCAGGCGCTTTTTGTGTATGGCCATCGCAGTCCTCTTTGTTCGCCGATGGTCGCTTAGTTAGCATTGTCCGTTCGCGTTGTAACTTTGGTCGGGCGGACCGTGGATCGCTCAGTGGCTTGACGCGCTCAGGGTCACTATAACCAATGATGGAGGGCAGTCGAATTGCTCTTCGGCCTGTGAACAAAATGGCGGATGGATTTGAAATGAGCAACGCATTAGGACCTTTGCCCGAGCGCACCAGACCTTAGTCCGAGGGCTTCACGGCAGTCCAAAGAGGACAAAGCGCTGCGAAATTCGCTCGGCGTTCAAATTGCTGTCTGGTGGATCGGCTTCAAACCAGTTTTGGCGCGAATGAAGCGGTGACCGATGCTATGCCGCGACGTCCGCACTGCGATCCAAGGCTGAACCGCGGCATGGGGCCGTCACGCGCTTGCCGATGCGGCCTCGAAAACCGCTCGCTGTGCTGCAAAGGCGCGTTTGTACGCGGGTCGCGCTTCGCCACGGGCGACATAGGCGGAAAGGTTTGGAAATTCGTCCAGCAGCGCCGATCCCTTCAGCCGGAGCAAGACAGATATCATCTGTAGGTCGCCGACACTGAAATTGCCGTCAAGCCACGCGGCCTCGCCAAGCCGGTCGGAGAGTTCACGCAGGCGCTTGCGGACACGTTCCTCGACGGCCGGCAGGCGTTGCTCATACCAGGTTTCGTCGCGCTCCAGCAGCTTGGCGACTTCGCGCTCGATGATCGGCGGCTCCACCGTGCTGAGTGCGGCGAACATCCAGGTGATTGCGCGGGCCCGGGCGTTGGCGTCGACCGGCAGCAACCCTTCGTGGCGCTCCGCGATGTGGAACACGATCGCTCCGGACTCGAACAGCGCGAGATCGCCTTCCTCATAGGTCGGAATCTGGCCGAAGGGGTGAAGCGTGAGATGCGCCGGCTCCCTCATCGCTTTGAACGAAAGCAGGCGGACGTCGTAGGGTTGACCAACTTCTTCGAGCGCCCAGCGAACGCGCATGTCACGGGCCAGCCCTCTGCCACGGTCGGGCGAACGTTCAAAGGCGGTAATGGTGATAGGCATCCTAATCCTCCATGGCTGTCTATCCTAAAGACGGCCGGCTGAGCGAATTCCCGACATCCGGCTACTTTAACCCCTGCAGAAAATATGCCGGAGGATTTGTCGGCATTCTTCGCGGCAAACCTGCCTGTGTCCGGTGACTGCACCTGCGGCGCTCTCGCTTTCCACGTGAACCTTTCCCAAGGGGAAGTCTGTTTCGTAACGGGCATTGAAATCAATATCTTGTAGTATCAGACAGTATAAAATTTGCCTCACCCGCTTGAAATTAAATATAGTTCGTGTTTCGTTCATGCTCAATATCTATCACCGCAGGCCATGCCACCGCACGGCCGAAGGTGGATACAGAGGTGGTTAGAAATATGGGTCACGGACAAAACAAACTGACGGCGGTGGCTGTGAAAAACGCGGGTCCTGGAAAGTACTCCGATGGTAACGGCTTATGGCTTCACAAACGAAACGACGGTGGCTCGCAATGGTTCTTGCGGGTCACCATTCACGGCCGACGACGCGAGATGGGGTTCGGCTCTGCCGCGGAGGTATCTCTCTAGGAAGCACGCGAAACCGCAGAGCAGTGGCGCCGTGTTGCTCGTTCCAATGTGGACCCGATCAAAGAGCGAGAACGCCTCAAACGCGATGCTGCTCGCAATCTACATTTGCTCGAAGATGTGGCTAAGGACGCATTCGAAAGCCGCAAGGCTGAACTCAAAGGAGATGGGGTCGCGGGGCGTTGGTTCAGTCCTCTTGAGGGGCACGTGCTGCCGAAGCTAGGTAATGACAGTTTCAGGCATCGACCAGACTGACATTTGCGATACTTTGGCGCCCATCTGGCATGAGAAAGCGGAAACCGCGAGCAAGGCGCTAAATCGGCTATGGCAACCCGAACAACGGCGGTCAGGTTGGATACTACAGCCCCACTCCTGGGAACATATGGCAATTCACTCATTCAGACGGCATCTTGGCTTTGTGGAATGGCGCCACGGCCGGGGGCGGTCTCATCTGGACGGCTCTGAATGACGGCGCTGGCTCCGGTCTCGACGCTGACCTCCTCGATGGGCAGGATAATGCGTTTTATCGCAACGCCTCCAACCTGAATGCTGGCACGCTGGCGGACGCACGGCTGCCAGGGTCGATGGCAGGCAAACGTTCACTGCCACTGAGGTGATCATATCGACCGCAACCGTGGGGGGCGACTACTTTGTTTTAAGGCCAACTGATTTCGGCGCAGGAAAGCCGGGGGTTGTTTTTGCGAAATCTGCGACAGCAAACACGTCGCAGCAGCCAATCTCTGACGCTAAAAGGCTTGAACTACCTGACTTTTTATCCAAAGATGGGGCGTCTGTGACTTCGAACGCTCAGACTGAAGGCTCCAGGTTTCCCTCGTGGGATCTGGGGCCTTTCTTATGTGCTCTCGGTTTCGAGCCTACCTCTTCCGGGCATCATCCATTGAGTTGCCTTGTTTCAAGTTATTGCAGCCGTATTCTCTCTGAAGGGTCGTCTTCGGAGCTTGCTCGCTACGAACGTTTCTCAAGCGATCCGGCATACCCAACTGAGCCTCTGCCGGTGGACGGCAGGGGCTTTTCTTTACTGGCTGCGAAGTGTGCACCCCATGAAGACCCTCAAAGCCACAGCCGGATCATCTTCGCGGCTTCGCGGCTAGTCTCCATGATGTCTTCTTTCGTCATGTTGCGGACTGTCCCGCAGGCCCGGCACTGAACGTGTTCTCGCGTCTCCATTTCTGAGAACGTGAGGTGCTCTCGGGCGCCACATGCTTGGCACTGGATTTCAAAGCCGTCGGAGCAATCCAGTTGCTGCCTCCCGTTGCTTTCGAAACTCCATACAGCCTGGCTCACTCAAAGGAATTTTCAAGATAACCTACCGCCTACCGCTGGAATGGCTCCAGTCGGTGAAGATGTCGCGTATCATCGCGCATTGGAGTGCCGGCGCCTATCGGGCTTCTGATCTCGACAAGGATCACTATCACTTCATTGTCGAGGGATCGGGCAACGTGGTCCGCGGCGACCACACCATTGCCGATAACGTGAGCACGGCCGACGACGACTATGCCGCCCATACCCGGGGTTGCAATACCGGTCCGAGCGGCGTCTCGCTCGCCTGCATGGCCGGCGCGAGAGCCCGTTTATCGCGGGCAAGTTCCCGATGACGGAAACGTAGTGGCACC
>NZ_JAEPRP010000255.1:0-7471 GCF_016652895.1 Ensifer sp. SSB1 | reverse complement strand
TTCCAGTACGGTCATGTTGTCGGCGAGGGTGAAGTGCTGGTGGACCATGCCAATGCCGGCGTCAATGGCTGCACGCGGATCTCCCGGTGGAAGCGGCTTGCCAAAGGCCTCGATAGTTCCCTCGTCGGCGACATAGTGGCCGAAGAGAATGTTCATCAGAGTCGTCTTGCCGGCACCGTTCTCCCCGAGAAGTGCGATGACTTCGCTCTGCTTGAGGTCGAAGGAAATGGCGTCGTTGGCCCTGAGCGGGCCGAAACGCTTGCTAATGCGAGAAAGACGAAGTGCGGGTTTGCTAGACACATCGGCGACCGGAGTTGTTGGGGGCTTCCCTTCCCGTCCAAGTAGAGAATGGTCGCTGAAGGCGAGGGGTAATTCCTCGTCCGGCACTGCCGACCACTCCGATGAACGCGAGGAAGTGGTTAGGTCGACTTCGGCTCGACGTCGTTGATCTCGACGGTAAACGAACCGTCCTTGATCATTTTTTCCTTCTGCGCGACCTTGGCCTTAATGGCATCCGGAACCTTGCTGTCGAAGGTGCCAAGAGGCGCCAGTGAACAGCCGCCGTTCTTCATGAAGGAATAGATGCCGTAGTCGTCAGCCTTGAACGCGCCTGCCTTCACTTCGCTGATCGCTTTGTCGAGTGTCGGTTCGAAATGCCACAGTGCGGAGGCGACAACGGTGTCCGGGTAGTCCGCCTGGGTATCGATAACATTGCCGATGGCCAACACCTTCTTCTCTTTGGCGGCGTCGGACACGCCGAAACGTTCGGCATAGAGCAAGTCCGCACCCCCATCGATCTGGGCGAATGCGGTCTCTTTGGCCTTTGGCGGATCGAACCATGAGCCGATGAAGGCTACCTGGAATTTGGTTTCCGGGGCCACTTCCTTCACGCCGGCCATGAATGCATTCATCAGCCGATTGACCTCTGGGATCGGATAGCCTCCCACCATGCCGATGTTCTTGGACTTGGTCATTGCGCCGGCGACGAGGCCGGATAGATAGGATGCGTCCTGGATATAGTTGTCGAAAACCGAGAAGTTCGGAACGGCGGCATCGGGCTTGAAGCTCGAGCCCATCAGGAAGGCGACATCCGGATAGTCTTTGGCCACCGCGCGGGCAGCATCCTCGACGCCGAATACCTCGCCCAGGATCAACTTGTGACCCGCCTCGCAATACTCACGCATGACGCGCTCGTAATCGTTGTTTGCGGTGTTTTCCGAATAGACATATTCGATGTCGCCGCGTTCCTTGGCTGCATTGGCCGCCTTGTGGATACGGCTGACCCACTGCTGCTCGACCGGAACGGTGTAGATGGCTGCCACCTTTATCGGGTCCGCAGCAAGCAGACGGCTCGGCAGACCGGCCGCAGCCACCACGGCGGAAGCGCCGGCAGCTTTGATCAGGGTTCTTCTGGAAATGGCAAAGTTGAAGGAATTGCTACGCATTGAGTTCCCCTCTGATTGAGTGCGCGTTTGGCGCGCGTCTTTTTACCACTTGGTCAATGTAGGGGAAGTTGGAGGTTGCAGCAATTGGGTGTGGTGCGCCATTCAACCGGAAATAACGCGGCCTGCGTGACAAGGTCCAGGCGGTCCCGCGCGAGACGTGTTGCGTCCAATGCCGCCTAAAAGGCAATTCAACTTCCGCGTTTGAGGCTTCGCGTACTTGAACGTAACTCCGAAAGTCGTTCATACTTTCAACGGTCTTTCCGCCAATCAGTCTTCATGACTGCAACTGGGCCGAACAAGTTCCTGTGTGATCGGCGCCGCCCCTGGGAAGAAGGCGCTGAAGGCCAATGCGCGGCAGCCGTGCCCACGGGAAGTCTTTCGCTCTTCTCTTTCGATTGCGGAGATGGTCTAAGATCGTGGTTGGGAGATTTTTGAAGGGCCAGGATCGTGAGACGCGTGAGCTGCGGAGCCCGAAACTGGAGCACCTACCTGAACAAAGAACCTGTGGGGCGCGAATGTTTCTGATCGACCGTGAACTTGAGGCGTTGACGGCCTTCAGGCGTGAGCTGCATCGGCGGCCGGAGGTCTCGGGCAAGGAGCGGGAGACGGCGGAGACGATCTTTGCTGCCTTGGCTGAGACGAAGCCAGATGCTGTCATCACCGGCCTTGGCGGGCACGGGGTGGCTGCGATCTATGAAGGGCGCGAGCCAGGGCCGACGGTGATAGTGCGCGCCGAACTCGACGGGCTGCCGATCGAGGAGATCTCGGACATCGCGCACCGCTCGGAGATCACAGGCAAGGGGCATCTCTGGCCATGACGGGCACATGACGATCCTGATGGCGCTTGCCACGGGACTGGGGCGCGAGCGGCCGGCGAAGGGGCGCGCGATCTTGATGTTTCAGCCGGCAGAGGAAAACGGCGCCGGGGCGGCGGCGGTGCTTGCCGATCCCAAATTTGCGGAGATCACGCCGGATCTAGTCTACTCGCTGCATAATTTTCCGGGATTAAGCTTCGGCCATGCCGCACTTCGCAGCGGGCCGGTCAACTGCGCCTCACGCGGCATGCGGATTTCGCTGTCTGGCAAGACGGCGCACGCCTCGACGCCGGAGGACGGCATCGCACCGACCTTTGCTGTTGCTTCGCTGCTTTCCGGCCTGACGGGGTTGGGCAACAACGGGCCGCTCGACGAGAGCTATACACTGGTGACGGTGACGCACGCGCGGCTTGGCGAGGCGGCCTTCGGCATCAGCCCTGGCTACGCCGAGATCTGGGCGACGCTCCGGACCTTGACCGACGAACGCATGGCCGATCTCGTTGCCCGAGCCGAGGCGCTCGCCGGCAAGGAGGCGGAAGCTGCCGGGCTGAAGGTCGCGATCGGATACGAGGACGTGTTCCACCAGTGCAGCAATGCTGAACTGGCCGTGATCGCGCTGGAGCGCGCCATGGACGAGGAGGGCGTCAGCCATGACAAGGGCGAGGGCGTGTTGCCGATGAAGGGCTCGGAGGATTTCGGGCTTTTCGGCCGGGTGGCGCCGGCGGCGATGTTCTTCCTGGGGGCCGGCGAAAACCACGCGCGGCTGCACAATCCCGACTATGATTTTCCGGACGATCTGATCGGCATCGGCGCCAAGGTCTTCATGCGGGCGATTCGCAACGAACTGGGGTGAGGGCGAAGGGCGATCGCTTGCGCGGAGGTAGTCTGTCGGCACGCGCTGACAATGCGCCGTTCGGGATGTTTCACGCCGCGTCAGGATTTGCGCTGAGGAGGAACTGGGGATGAGGCAATTGAGCTTTCGTGTCACCCTTTGCCTTGTGATCGCCGTGGCGGGGATGGTGACCGCGCACGCGGCGGATATACCCATTGAAGAAGCTGTTCCAAAACCGCGACAGATCGAGAATGCCAGCCTGCAGGACTTCATCAAGGCCAATCCGGATTGCCTGGAATTCACCGATCAATGCTCGCATTGCGTCGTCTTAAATGGCGTTGCTGAATGCTCGACGGCGGAGATCGCCTGCGTCAAGCGAGAGAACCACTGCACCAGGCGGGTGGCAAATTGATGCATCCTGCAAACAGGACGTCTATCAGGACATCGTCGCTGACGAAGTCCTGACGCGCGGCACTACGGACGCTGCACAAATGTGGGGCGTCCGACGGCATCGGCAATGTCAACGACGCCCGGGCATGGTCAAGGGCGCCTTGGAGCGATGCTACCCCGAGGTCGATCGCGCCCTGAGCTCACTTCAACTCATGCCGTGCCGAGATGTAGGCGTGTTTAGCTAGGCTGAGCCCCATTCCAATTCCGCCAGCCGCTCCGTGCAGATCGCCTCGACGAGGCGGTGGAGATGTTCGGTTCGCTCGAGAAGCCAGGCGAGTGCTTCTTCGGTGACCTCGAAGTGCTTCGAATAGCGTGCCTTCACATAAGCTTCGTTGAGAATGTTGTACCAAGCGGTAAAGCGATGCTGGTCGCGCGGCCAGGCCTCGACGAGCCGCTGATCACGATCCTCGGCGAGACCGCGGAGAAATTTGAGGTTGTGCGAAGGTGGGCTATAGTTGGTGAGGGTGAGGAGCACGCAAGAATAGGCAGATTCTACGGCTTGGTGCAACAAAAAGGTAGCCCGCTTCTGCCAGCCATGCTCAATCGCATAAGCGGCGAGCTGGCGAAATTCCGTAGTGCTTTGGGATTGCCTCTCGCGATGATCCTTGGCCACTCTAAGTGCATCGGAACGCGAGAGCCGTTTCGGCTCGGCCAGCGGCCGATCATCGAGCTCGTAGAGCACGATGCCCTCGTGCAGGATGTCGACGAAGAAATATTGTCCGTCCGCTAGGAAGTTGTTCACCTCCCGGGCGCCATGGACGATCAGCCCAACCGGCGTCGAAACGCTTTTGTCCCACATCAGACGGTCGGTCGCCTTGTCCCAGTATTCCGGTTCGGCGAGCTTCTTCGAGTTAACGATAACAAGGATGTCATAATCCGAGCGGTAGCCCTTCATCGTGTGCGGCTCGTCGACATAGGTGCCGCGCGCGAACGAACCGAACAGGATAATCTTCAGGATCCGGCCGCGCTTCTTGAAGTCGGCCGAACTTCCCTCGAGCGCATCGGCAAACTCCTCGTGAATGATCTCCACGGCGCGGGCAAGCTCGCGCTGCTTCTTCTCGGGAAGATGTTCGAGGCTCGTTTTCATATTCAACCGATAGGATAAAGACGACTCGCCGTCTACTACCGAAATTCATGGGCACTGGATTATAAAAAAACAGCATATTGATATAGGGTGGAAATAGATGAATGATCTACCGGCTTGTAGATTGATTGGCGCGGATACAGAGGACCGGGAATGGAACTCCGTCAGATGAGATGTTTTGCGACGCTGGCTGAGGAGCTTCATTTCGGCCGCGCCGCGGCAACGCTGTCTATGGCGCAACCTGCCCTCAGCTTGCAGATCCAGGCGCTGGAAAGGGAGCTTGGCGTGCAGCTTCTCATTCGCTCGACGCGCCGTGTTCAACTGACAAAACCCGGCGAAGTTTTTTACGAGCGGTGCATCAGTGTTCTGCGGGAAATTGAAAGCAGTTCAGCGATCGTCCGGGCGGTTGCAGGCAAGAATGTCGATCGGATCACGATTGGAACCATATACCCAGCGACCTTCGGTGTGCTGCCGCTCTTTCTAAGCAAGCTCGGCAAGCGATTTCCCGATATCCAGATTCACGTGAGCAGCGGTTCCACGGATGCAATCATCCGCGACCTGGAGAAGGGTCGTATCAACCTTGGCTTCATCCGGCCAGTCGAAAACATCGGATCGCTGCGTTGGCAGAGCATCGCCAACGAGCGATATCTTCTTGCGGTGCCCCTTGGCAGCCGGCTTGAGACGGCGGAAACTGTCACAATGAACGATCTGAAACGGGAGCGGATCATCTCCTTTTCCCGCTCAAATCTATCTTACACGGAAAAGTACTTCTTCGAGCAGTTCAGAAAATTTGGCCTTCTCGATCAGGTCGCCTGTAGTTGCGACGACACACTCTCCTTGGTTTCGCTGGTCGCGGCCGGGATGGGCGTGGGTTTCGTGCCGGAATGGACCAGGGATTTGCCCCACCAGTCGTTTCGCCTTCGGGAAGTGAAGGGGGTGGATTTCACGATCGGCATGGGGCTTGCCTGGAACAAGGAGGATCCGACCGCAAACCGTGAAGAGATCGTAGAGATTGCCCGCACGCTGGCAGCGGCATCAAAATCGCTTAAAGCTGTGGGCGACCATTCCGGAAGAAACAACACCAAGCGCCGTCTGCCGGCGCGTAGCGAGTAGATAGGTAAGTGGTAACGTAGGCGGCCAGAGGTTGGCGAGGGCGGTCCTCGGACCTTCATATTGAAGGCGAGTTGAGGCAGGAGCACAGCTCGCCGGCTGCTTCGCACGCCGGTCTATGGCTATTGGCCACCGACGAAAGGTCCAGAATGTTGCTGGGCCGGGCATTGCTTCAGTAAGACGAGAGGGCAAAAAAGGAGGAGAAGGTGAAGAGCTGGTTTCAGAAGCTAACCGATGTTTCCACCGTGGCGCGCACCAAGGAGATGTTCAACGAAGCGCTCACCGAACTCGCTGAAGAACTCGGATTCGAGTATTACGCCTACCTTAATCTTCAACCCGTCGGAACGTTTGCTGTGTCGAATTATCATCCCGACTGGCAGGATTGGTATTTCTCAAAGGGCTTCAACGAGATTGACCCCGTGATCCACATTGCAAGGGCCACGATGAAAGCGTTCACTTGGTCTTCCGAAAATTCAAGGACAGTGAGATCGACGCGTGTTCGGCAGTTTTATTTGGATGCCGCCGGTTTCGGCATTCGGTCGGGCATCACCATTCCGGTTGCTACTGCGTTCAGACGTATGGCAATGCTGACAGTTGCCTCGCACCAGCCTTCCCTCTCGCTCAAACGGGATATCGATCCGGTTGCAGCCGCGACGGCGGTCGCTCAGCTTCATGTGCGGATCGAGCAGACAGAAATTGAACCCACAGCAAAGCCCAACATCGGCCTAACCGCCAAACAAGCGCTTATGCTCAAGTGGGCATCTGAGGGCAAGTCGATGAGTGTAATCGCCGACATCGAGAACATGACTTACTGGAACGTCAATTTTCACATGAATAATGCGCGCAGGAAGCTCAATGCCTACTCGCTTCCGCAGGCGACGGCGCTGGCGACGAAGCTAAAGCTGATTTGAAACCAACGCATCGTCGGCGAGAAGTCAATTCTCCGGGGAGTACGGATGAAGCAGGCGGAGAACAAGCGCGCGGAGCAAATACGGACGATTTCGCGTGAACGGCTCGAGGCGTTTGTGCTCGAACACGCCGAGAGAGACGAGGACTTTGCCCTTTGGCTCGACACCAGGTTCGCGGTTTCGGTGGCTGATGAGGCGAGCACGCTGCTCGACCCTGTGCCGTTTCGTCGTCGCGCCGAAGCGCTCTTCTCTGAGAGCGGTTCCGTGCGCCATCGGCACGGTTGGGATAAATCTGCGGCTATCGATGAGGCGGCGCTCGAACAACTGATCGATGAGGCTGAACCCTTTCTTGCCGAGGGGCGCGCCGCCGATGCATTAGCGATCTTGAAGCCCGTGGCCTCAGGGTTGACCGCATACTGGCCGGAGAACGCCGATTGGGACGAAACCCTGCACGAGTTCTTTCCTCGGCTTGATAAACTGATCGCTCAAGCCGCGCTCATGGATGAAATCTCAGCGGAGGAGCGCGATGACCTCGCCGACGAATTGACCGGCTGGCAGGGCGAACTCGCTGAATTTGGCGCCGATGATGCCTTTTCTACCGCCATTGCAGCTTGCATGCAGGGTTGGGACGAGCCAGGCCTTCGTGCGACGCTCGCAGGGCTTGGGCAGAGCTGGCCGCCTGGGGGAGGTAGTGATCCGCTCGATGACGATCTGACGCGGGCGAGACTTGCCGCGCTCGAAGCTATGGGACGTAGTGAGCATTTCCTCAACCTTTCCCGTGCCGCGGGGTTCCATTGCGACCATGCTGTGAATCTTGCGCAGACGGG
>NZ_JAEPRP010000254.1:0-7510 GCF_016652895.1 Ensifer sp. SSB1 | reverse complement strand
ATCGCCTTGCCGTGCTGGATGGCGACGACGCGGCGGGTGGCGAAGCTCGAGCCGTCACGGATACGGTCGACTTCGTAGATGATCGGCACCGACGGATCGCCCGGCCGCATGAAATAGGCGTGCAGCGAGTGCACGAAGCGGTCCGCATCGACGGTCCGCTGGGCGGCGACGAGCGCCTGGCCGATCACCTGGCCGCCGAACACGCGCTGCCAGCCGACCTGTGGGCTCAAGCCGCGGAACAGGTTTTCCTCCAGCTTCTCGAGGTCGAGAATGGCAAGCAGCGCATCCATGGGCGTGGCGGTCTCAGTGGGGCGCGACATTTCGGCAGTCTCCGATGGTAGGAACGTCGATGGCATTGATCTATATAGACATAAAACGATGCTCAAGTGCGACGGGAGAAAGCCGATGCTCGATGTCTTGATTGCCGGTGGCGGCTATGTCGGCCTTTCGCTCGCCGTTTCGCTGAAGAAGGCGGCGCCGCATCTCAGCGTGATGGTGATCGACGGCGCGCCGGAAGGCGCGTGGAAGAAGGACCAGCGCGCCTCGGCGGTGGCGTCAGCTGCCGAACGCATGCTCGAAGTGCTCGGCGTCTGGGATCAGATCGCGCCGGAGGCCGAGCCGATCCGTCGCATGGTGATTACCGATTCGAAGGCGGCCGATCCGGTTCGTCCTGTTTTCCTGACCTTTGATGGCGATGGTGGCGATGGCCGACCCTTCGCCCATATGGTGCCGAACACCGCGATGGTCGGCGCGCTGCGGGGAGCCTGCGAGGAACTCGGCGTCGACAATCGCCAGTCGACGATGGTCGAAACCTTCAGGAGTGGCGACCACACCGTTGCGGTCACGCTCGCCGGCGGCGAGGAGCTGGAAGCGCGCCTGCTCGTCGCCTGTGACGGCGTGCGGTCAAAGCTGCGTGATGCCGCGGGCATCAAGACCGTCGAGTTCGACTATGGCCAGTCCGGCATCGTCACGACGGTCGAGCACGAGCGGCCGCATGAGGGCACGGCGGAGGAGCATTTCCTGCCGGCAGGTCCGTTCGCGACCCTGCCGCTCAAGAACAATCGCACGTCGCTGGTCTGGACCGAGCGCACGGAGGACGCCGAGCGGCTGGTCAAGGGCGACGATTTCCTGTTCGAGGAAGAGCTGGAGCGCCGCTTCGGCCACAAGCTCGGCCACCTGAAGGTGGTTGGTGGGCGGCGGGCCTTTCCGCTCGGCCTCACGCTTGCCCGCGATTTCGTCAAGCCGCGCTTTGCGCTCGCGGGCGATGCGGCCCACGGCATTCATCCGATCTCGGGGCAGGGGCTCAATCTCGGCTTCAAGGACGTGGCAGCGCTTGCCGAAACCATCGTCGAGGCCGACCGTCTCGGTCTCGACATCGGCTCGCTCGCGGTCTTGGAGCGCTACCAGAGCTGGCGGCGTTTCGACACGTTCCGCATGGGCGTGACGACCGACGTGCTCAACCGGCTGTTTTCCAACGACATCACCCCGGTCCGAATCGCCCGCGATTTCGGTCTCGGTATCGTCGACCGGTTGCCGTCGCTGAAGAACTTTTTCATTCGCCAGGCGGCCGGCGTAGCCGGCGAGACCGATCCGCGGCTGCTGTCCGGTCAGCCGATCTGAGACGTTTGCGGTAGGGGCTGCCCCTTACCCTAGCCCTCTCCCCGCATGCGGGGAGGGACACGGCCAAAGTTTGCCTCATGGCGAGGGGCTCGCGTTGAACGCGATCCGACACTTGCGGCTGGTCGAAATAATAGTTCTGGAGGGGGTCACGGATTTCCTTCGCCCCGCCTGCTGGGAGAAGGTGGCCGGCAGGCCGGATGAGGGGCAGTCGCAAATTCTACGCTCAATGAGCCGCCGCGGCGCTCAATCCTCGATCTTGCGCGCTTCGGAGACCAGCATGATCGGCACGCCGTCGCGGATCGGATAGGCGAGGCGGGCCTTTTCCGAGACGAGTTCGTTGGCTTCGGCGTGGTAGCTGAGGCGACCCTTGGTCAGCGGGCAGACGAGCAGCTCGAGAAGTTTCGGATCGACCTTGCTGGCGTTGATATCCATTATCCGGCGCTCACTGCAGGATGCTGTCCATATCGCCGAAGTCGCGCGCGAGCACGATCTCGGTGATGGCGATCAGGGTTTCGGCGCGGGTCTTGAGGTCGGGTGCTTCGAGCAGCGCCTGTTTCTCCGCAGGCCCATAGGGCGACATCATCGCCATGGAATTGACCAAAGTGCGGTTGCTCGCCCGCTCCACGCTCTCCCAATCGGCCTTCAGCTTGTTGGCTTCGAGATAGGCCTTGAAGGCGGCGAGAAGCGCTGCCCTGTCCACGAGGGTTTCATCGTCGCGGTTTTCGAGATCGGCGGCGAAGGGGCCGATGCGGAAACGGCGGTAGCCGCGGGTGCCGCCGACCTCCGAAAACAGCCGGTAGCGGCAGACGCCGGTGAGCGAGGTGATGTAGCGGCCGTCACCGGTTTCGGCAAAAGAGGTGATGCGGCCGATGCAGCCGACCTCGCAGAGCGCCTGCATCGGACCCATGGCGGTCTCGTTACGGCCCTCGCAGAAGGATGGTTGCACGATGCCGATCAGGCGGTTTCCGGAAAGCGCGTCATCGAGCATGGCAAGGTAGCGCGGCTCGAAGATATTGAGCGGCAGCTGCGCACCGGGAAGCAGCAAGGCACCGGTTAGCGGAAACACCGGAATGATCTCCGGCAAGTCCTTCGGACCGAGATAGCGTGCATTTCCGACGTGCATTTTCCGATAGACCCTGCAGATGTCCGCTTTGCCCCGCCAAGGAAGCGTAGTCAACCAGACCAGAAGATGGTGCGTTCCGTGAAAATCTCAAGGGACGAGTCCGCCGATCTTCATGGGTGAATGTGGATCGTGATCAGCCGCACGCACGAAAAGGGGCGCAAACAGCGCCCCTCTTCAAAAAAATGCCTGGCGGTTCAGGAGAACAGGATCGACGAGAGCTTGCGCCGTGCGGCGATCGTTGCCGGATCCTTCGGTCCCCAGACCTCGAAGAAGGACAGAAGCTCGCGGCGGGCGCCGTCGTCGTCGAAGGCCCGGTCACGCTTCATGATCGTCAGCAGGTGATCGGCGGCAGCCGTCCGGTCGCCTTCGACGTTGCGGATCTTGGCGAGCAGCACGCGCGCCTCGTGATCATCGGGATTTGCAGCGAGGCGCCGTTCGAACTCGTTGGGATCGCCGAGCTTGCGGGCTTCCTCGATCTGGTCGAGCTTCTTGCCGATCGCCGCAATGCCTGCGTCCTTGGCAAGGTCTTCCGGCAGACCGGAGAGCGCTTCGCGGGCTTCCGCGAGCTGGCCGAGCGTAATCATGCAATCGATCATGCCGGCGATCGCCACGACGTTTTCGGGATCGGCCTGCAGCACGGCGCCATAGAGGCCTGCAGCGTTCTGGGCGTCACCGGCATCGATGAGCGCCTTGGCATCCGCGAGAACCGCCTCGATCTCGGCCTTGCTGTCGTCGACAGCGGGACCGGCGATCTTTTCGATGAATTGCTTGATCTGGCTTTCCGGTACCGCGCCCATGAAGCCGTCGACCGGGCGACCGCCGACAAAGGCAATGACGGCGGGGATCGACTGGATGCCGAGCTGGCCGGCGATCGAGGGATGATCGTCGATGTTCATCTTGACGAGCTTGACGCGGCCTGCGGCTTCCGTGACCACCTTTTCGATGACGGGGGTCAGCTGCTTGCAGGGGCCGCACCAGGGCGCCCAGAAATCGACGAGCACCGGCTGCTGCCTGGAGGCTTCGAGCACGTCCTTGGTGAAGTTGGCAGTGGTGGTTTCCTTGATCAGGTCGCCGCCCGACGCGGCCGCCGGCGCCGGCTGGCCGAAGGAGGCCGAGGCCGTCATCTGAGTGCCGAAAGACCCTGCATAGGGATTGTCGCTGCCCGTCATTCTTCTCTCCTCGCCGGCTCGTCTGCCAGCTTACTGCATTCGCGCCAAAGATCGTATGTCAGGCCGTGACTTTCAAGACAAGCGGTTCGTGTCCGGTCGCTTCCATGAAGCGCAGCAGATCCTTCGTTGCGATCGCGGTCGTCGCGTCGTTGGAGAGCGGATGGCAGTTGACGATGTCGAACTTCATCAGATCTTCGTCGAGGATCACCTTGACGCTGCCTTCAGTGTCGTTGATTGCGCCGAAGGCGGTTACGGCACCCGGAATGACGCCCAGATACTCCATCAGCTTCTCCGGCTTGCCGAAGGAAACCTTGCTTGCTGCGCCGATCACCTGGTGGACGGTCTTCAGGTCCACCGTCGCGTGCTCCTCGACGGTCAGCAGGAAGTAGTTGTCCTTCTTGTCCTTCACGAAAAGGTTTTTCGTATGGCCACCGGGCATCTCGTCGCGCAGCGCCACCGATTCGGCGACGGTGAACACCGGCTCGTGGTTCTTGGTCTTATGTTCGATCCCGAGTTGATCGAGAAAACGGAAGAGGTCTTCGGCGGTCTTCGGCTGTGATTCACTCATGATTCTCATCCCTTGGGCACTAGTTTCGTATCTGCTTTAGGGGAGAAGCCCGTCGCGGTGCAATCTCACAGGCGCGAGCCAAGCCGAAAACGCGGCATTTCCGGGCTTTGCGAAGGGTCTCCAAAAAAATATTCGATTTCTCGTCATTTCCCTGTTGCATTCCAAAATCGCTTAGGCCATATACCGCCCGTCGCCGCAAGACAGCGCCGACGCCACGGTCCACCGACTACCCCCGGACCTTGGATGATGAGCGGGTGTAGCTCAGGGGTAGAGCACAACCTTGCCAAGGTTGGGGTCGGGCGTTCGAATCGCCTCACCCGCTCCAATTTCTCCCAACCACTTCATTTCACTGAGTAATTGAGCACGTAGCGATCCTTAGGGCGCCTAAAGCTGATTCACGGCAATAATGTACTAAGCAGAGCCTGCCACTATTGGAAGGGCAGATTCACGGTATACCGCGTCCCGCCCGCTCCTCCTTCACGGCCTTCCAGAGGTCAATTACCGCCAAAGGAACCTCGTGATGTTGTCCCGCTGGGTACTCTATGAACGACACGTTATAGGTTGAACCTATTGCCTGTCTCAAAGACGGGTGCTCAAACTTAGACATTAGGGCGTAATGAGTATGGTCCGCTCGAGTTCGTGCATGAACACTCTCGAGAATTAGCTGTATATCTGGATCAGATATTGAGTATCCGAGAAAGAGGACCGTATTAACGGTCGAAAGCGCCTGAACGGCATCATATATTCCTGGATTATCTGCTTTTGCGTTAAAATACGATTTCCTGTCCAATACGATCTCAGCTGTATTTGTTACACATCCATGAAGCTTCAATATTGTTCTTGATGGAGATCTGAGATCGGAAATAAAATTCTTATAGGTGTGCGTTCTGACATGGTGCGTCACATGCCCGCCACTATAATGCTCAAAATTTTTTTCGATTAATTGATCGTAGTTTGTAGTAATGCAAACTTTAAAATCTAGGCTGAGTATATCCTTATATATTTCTGCAGTGGGGGCGGGGCCAGTAGAAATTTTTGTTCTAGAAAGTTTCTTCGCTCCGCAGGCGAGATGACAGAGTTAATGAGCTCTGCAGCATCCAGCAACCGATCGCTTCGGATCAGTTGGCCTACTAGCCGCTGATCCTTCTTCGCAGGCAATCTTTCAGAAAGCTCTCCTATCAAAGCTGGCCAGCTTGGTAGTGCTGCAGCGGCAGACTTTGATATTCCCGCGCCGATGAAGACTACCACGCGGCGTTCAGCAATTTCTCGGACAAGTGGTACGGGCCAGCTAACCAAAGCTTAGACCCTCTCAGATATGGCTTCGGCTAGATCGCCTATGATTTCCCTGTATCGCGACGCTTGGCTAAATTGACTGCCTACCAAACCATCTCGCGCCTCAAGTGCGATAATTGGGGCGTTCGCGCTCTGCGCCAGTGGGATAAGACTATAAAGATTCGGTACGTCACCTAGGTGGAAAGGTAAGTCGCTATGCGCCGCAAATCCACTAAGAAATGTATCAACTTCGTCGGGTATGTCCGCCAAAATTCTTTCGTACGCTTTTGTAGGACGACGCACGCCCTCTTTGGCTTTTGCAATGTATTGCTGAAGTGTGAAGCCCAGAAAACCGCGTTTTATCGGCAGCGAGGTTAAGATTTCATATCGGTTTAACCCACTGGGATTGAGTCTCTCAGATTGCTCCAGGCCCACCTCATAGTAGTCCGTCCAACTGTTCATCCAGCGCGATATGTTACGTATTCCTAGGACGCTAAAGGCATCGGCGCCGAGGGGCGCTACAAAATAATCGGAGGATAGGAGAACGGATCGATTCAGAGCTCCCAAAGAGGGGCTAACATCAATAAAAACAATATCATAATCGTCTTCAACTGCTCGTAAGTATGACCTTAACCAGTTTGATACGCGAAACCCACCGGCTTTGCCTGTAGGCAATTCAGCCCATGCGGAAGAAAGTTCATCCTCAAACGTTGAGAAGCGCGGGTGCCCTGGAATCAAGTCCACCCCAAAACGATTTATGCTCGATCTGAGAGGTCGTACTCTACTATTAATATCAGCGTCTCCACTCAATATTGGGTCAACTATATCTAATATAGTCTTTGTTTTCGTCTCCTCCTTGTTGCCCTTTTCAGGCCAATATAAATCTATTGTTTTCACGTCTCCAAGTATAAACTGAGTAATATTACACTGCGGGTCGCAGTCTATAACTAGGACGCGTTTCTGTTGTTCGATCGCAAAGTATGCAGCAATGTTTCCGGTTAATGTGGTTTTTCCGACGCCGCCTTTGTTGTTGAAAAAACAAATTGACTTCATGGACTTAGCTCGCTTTCGGGGGAGGTCGGATTGTAGGTGGAGGAAACACCAAAACGGCAGCATTCGCAACCCGAGCTAAAAGACGCAAAGGAAAATCGCCGAGCGGGCAAAGTGTTCCGTCCGGCAACCACGACTCTCGAAAGCGCTTCCGACAACCGAAGTTTCAAAAATTTGGAGAAACTGGAGCGGGTGAAGGCGATTCGAACTCCTGCCCCTACCTTGGCACAGGTGTCTGGCCGAGTTCTCCTCCTTCGGCAACGGCACCTCCAGGCCGTTGTCTGGGGCGAGGAAGATAGCTCAACGTCGCGGAATGGTAGGCGCAGCGGCGCCTATGAAGGCATGACGACTGGCAAGTTTCAGCGCTTGTGTGCGAGCGCGCTCAGCTCTTCATGAACACGTAGTCCGTTTCCTGCCGGCGGATCTCGCCGGGGCGCAGCACTGCGCTCGGGAAGCCGGCGTGGTTGGCCGCATCCGGCCAGATCTGGGTTTCCAGGCAGAAACCGGCGAAGGGGCCGTAACGGCGTCCCTCGAGGCCGGGGACGGGGATGTCGAGCTTGGCGCCAGTATAGAGCTGCACGCCCGGTTCCGTCGTCAGCACTTCGAGCGTCACGCCGGAATTGATGCTGCGGGCAAACGCCACCGAGTGTTTCGCGTCGGCTGGAAGGTTGGCATTGCGCGCAACCGGATCCTTCAGGTCGTCGAGCT
>NZ_JAEPRP010000253.1:0-7523 GCF_016652895.1 Ensifer sp. SSB1 | reverse complement strand
AACCAAAGTTCCGGAGTTCATATCACTGCCCTCGTCGCAAGCGTCAGTCGGCGACGGATTCGTCGGGGGCGACTGAGCCGATATTGTAGCCTTCGAGCTGCGCGGCCATGCTGCCGCGCCGCGGGAAATGCAGGATCGTGGCCGTCCCCGGCGTCACGGGAACGACGCGCGACGGAGGAAGATCCAGGAACTCGTGGCAGGCGGCGCGGACGACGCCGCCATGGGCGACGATCAAAAGGTCCCCCTCGGTGCGCGACATCCAGTCGTGCACGCCTTCGGCCACGCGTCCGCGAAAGGCGCCCCAGGTTTCGCCATTGGCCGGGGTGAAGGTTCCGGCGCGCCAGGCGGCATATTCCTCCGGGCGCTCGGCGATCAGATCTGGCTTGCGCCGCCCGGTCCACTCACCCATGTCGAGCTCACGGAACCGCTCGTCGGTCGGTGCATCAGGATGGCCGATGAGCGCGACCGTCTGCAGGGTGCGACCGAGATCGGAGGCGATGATGCGAACCGGCTTCAATGCCTTGGCATAGGGGCGAAACCGCCTGACCTGTGCGACGCCGCGCTCCGACAGGAGCGAGTTGTCCTGGCCTTGCAGGCGTTGCTCGGCGTTCCACTCGGTTTCGCCGTGGCGCATGAGGATGAGCCTCATTGATGGATCCTTTCTCCGGTCGCGGCGAAAACCGCATCGGGTGTGCGAATGAAGGAAAGGGGGATCGTTTCCCCGGGTGTGGCGGTGAAGTAACCGTCGGCCATTGCGGTGACGCGCAGCTCGCCGACCATCGCCGTCACCATGGTGCGTCCGGCAATCGGCGCGGCTTCGGCAAAACGGGCCGTGAGAGATGGTGCCCCGGCGACCGAGCCGACGCTGACATCCTCGGCGCGATAGAGGAGTTGCGCTGCGTCGTGGCCGGCCGCAAGGCTTGCCGGCGCGAGCGCCAGTTCGCCGAAGTGCAGCCTGTCATCCAGTCGATGGACCGGTATGAGGTTTGCCGGCGGTGTGCCGAGGAAGGTCGCAACGAAAGTGGTCTGCGGGTTGCGCAGCAGATCGATCGGCTTGCCGAACTGTTCGACCCGGCCATTGTTGAGCACGGCCACATGGGTCGCCATGGTCATGGCCTCGACCTGGTCATGCGTGACATAGACCGATGTCGCTCCGGTTGCCCGGTGAATGCGCATCAGCTCGCTGCGCATCTCGATGCGCAGCTTGGCATCGAGGTTCGACAGCGGCTCGTCGAAGAGCAGGATGCTCGGCTCCGGCGCGATCGTGCGGGCAATCGCCACGCGCTGCTGCTGGCCGCCGGAGATTTCTGCCGGATAACGTTCGGCAAGCGCATCGATGCCGAGAAGCGCAAGCACTTCCCTGACGCGCTTTTCCCGTTTCTCCCGCCGCCATTTGGCGACCTTCAGCGGCCAGGCGATGTTGCCGGCGACGGTCATGTGCGGCCAGAGCGCATAGCTCTGGAAGACGAGGCCGGCATTGCGCCGGCCGGCGTCGGCGATGACGCCGCCAGCACCACTGGAAACGGTCTGCCCGACGAAGGCGATTTCCCCTTCGCTCGGGCTTTCCAGCCCGGCCAGCATGCGCAGAAGGGTCGACTTGCCGCAGCCGGAGGGGCCGACAAGAACCAGGAAGGAACCCGCGGGCACGGAGATGTTGATGTCCTTGACGGCAGTGAAGGCGCCGAAGCGTTTGACGAGGTTGCGGATCTTGATGGCTTCCGCGGCGCCGGTTGCGATGGCGTTCATGGTTGTTTCCATTTCTGGACACGGTTCTGCAGGGCATGGGCCAGGAACGAGGCTGCCAGGCAGACGACGAGGATGACGAGGGTGATGGCGTTGGCGAACTGCATGAAGCCTTCGGCTGCGTAGCGGTAGGCGACCATGCTGAGCACCGGCGAGGTGGCGGTGAACAGAAGCACGACCAGCGAGAGATCCCGCACCATCTTGAC
The DNA here is from genome assembly GCF_016652895.1 of Ensifer sp. SSB1. Taxonomy (NCBI): domain Bacteria; kingdom Pseudomonadati; phylum Pseudomonadota; class Alphaproteobacteria; order Hyphomicrobiales; family Rhizobiaceae; genus Ensifer; species Ensifer sp. SSB1. The sequence continues at coordinate 5,574 of NZ_JAEPRP010000253.1, read as the reverse complement.
GAAGACGAGGATCGCGCCGGCAAACAGGCCGCGGATCGCAAGCGGAAAGATGATCGCGAAGAGACGACGGATCAGGCCCGCACCGGTCAGCCGGGCGCTTTCCTCGATATCGGCGGAGATCTGACCAAGCACGGAGCGGCCGGACTGTACGGCAAAGGGCAGGTTATGCGCGGATGCTGCGATGACCAGCAGGGCGAAGGTGCCGTAGAGCGAGGGCAGCGGCCCGATCGGCGCACCGAAGAGCGCGATGTAGGCGGCGGCAAAGGCGATGCTCGGCACCAAAAGCGGCAGGAAGGCGAGCTGGCTGAGGAGCGTCGCAAGCAGGCTGCCCTTGCGCTGCACAATGGTATAGGCGAGCGCGAGGCCGAGCAGCATCGTCGTGAAGGCGACGACGAGGCCGAGGCGAATCGTGTTCCAGATCGCATCGATCAGCACCGGATTGCGGAAGATTCCGGCTTGTCCTTGCGCGATCTCGCCGCCGCCTTCGCCGATCCAGAAATGCAACGTCCAATTGGAAAAGAGTGCCCCGCTCTGCGGCGCCAGGCTCGACGCGGCCAGCACGAGAACCGGAAGGACCGTGGTCAGAAGTCCGATGACGACGGCGATGGCGAAGAGTGGCCAGCGCCAGGCGCCAAGCGGAAAGCGCTTGGTGCGCCCGCCTTTGCCCGTCACGGTGATGAAGGCCTTGCGACCCGAAACGATGCGATCGGACAGCCAGAGGAACAGCGCCGAAACCGCAATGAGGAGTAGCGCGAGGACGAAGCCACGTTCGTTTTGCCCCGTCTCGATCATGCCGAAGAGGCGGGTGGAAAGCGTCTGCATGCGCACGGGCAGACCGAGCAGGGCCGGTGCCGCGAAGTTGGCGACGGCGCCGGCAAAGGTCAGCGACGTGGCCGCGATCAGCGCCGGTGTGACGACCGGCAGGATGATACCGAAGAAGATGCGCGGGCGCTTGGCGCCGGCCATCTGGCCCGCCTCGACGAGATCGGCACCAACCGAACTCAAGGCCGCTGCGATGATGGTATAGGCGAGCGAATAATAATGCGCGATCAGTACGATCGCCGTCGGGATCAGGCCCCAGGCCAGCCAGTCGGGAATGGGGAGGCCGTTGGTTTCGAAGAAACCGGCCGAACCGCCAAGGCGCGAGTTGCGAAACAGCGTGCCCCAGGCAAGGGCTGCGGCAAAGCTCGGGATCATATAGGGCAACGTTGCCATCAGGCCGAGGAAGCGGCGCCCCGGCACGTCCGTCAGCACGACCAGCCAGGCGAGGAAGCCGCCGATGAGCAGGCAGCCGGCGCCGACGCTGAAGCCAAGGATCATGGTGTTGAGCAGCGGCCACCACCAGAGATTGGCCGACAGCGGACTGACGAGCACCGCCTTCCACGCCGCAAGCCCCTCGGGCGTCAGCGTGGTGACGAGGATGCGCAAGAGCGGAGCGACCACCAGAATGGCGACGATGGCAACGAGGAGAGCCGGCAAGAGGAAGCCCGATCGGAGCAGCCGGCTGCCCGATGGTGCGGATATCGATAGGGATGTCATGTCAGAGCCTCGGCGCCTGCCGGCACGCCCGGTGAAGAGCATGCCGACAGGCGGTTTCCGTTACTGGAGCGTGATGATCAGGTCGGCGATGCGTCCGCGCGCGACGGCCGTCTTTGCCGGATCGATCGTCCAGGCTTTCAGTTCGCCGAGCTTGACCGAGTCCGGATGATCGGCGATCGACTTGCGGGTTGCGTAGTCGCCGGGAACGTTGAACGGCTCGAAGCCCGGTCCGCCGGTCGGCGTGTCGTCACCGAACATGAAATCGATCAGCAGCCGCGCTGCCGCCGGATGGGGCGCCTTGTCCGCGACCGTCAGCACGGCCGGGAAAAGGATGCCGTTGGCGGGCTCGACATTGTTGGCGATCTGCAGCGCCCAGCCTTCCTTCTCGTTGTCGCGGCGGTCGGAATAGGTGCCGAAGCCGACGGGCGGATTCTTGGCGTTGACGTCACCGATCGACTTGTTGAGCACGTCGCTGTTGGGAAGAAGGATGAGGTCGTTGGCGAAGAGGTCCTTGATGAACTGTTCGCCCGCGCCCTGAAGATCGCCCTCCACTTCGATGTCCTTGCCGAACTGCGCCTTGTAGGCGGCTGCCATCTCGTCCGGATGCAACGCGATCTCCGTCAAGAGGTCGAGCAGTTCGCCGCGTTGGCTCGGGTCGACCATCAGCACGCGGCCCTGCCATTCGGGCTGGGTCAGCTGCCAGAGATTGGTGACGGGCGAACCGTCCGGAAAGGCCTTTTCGTTGTACATCAGCACCTTGGTCGAGAGGCGCTGGGTCAGGAGCGGCGCCTTGAAGCGGTCCTCCAGCTCGTTCGTCACCCGCGGCGGCACGTAGTTGACGATCCGCTTTCCCTCCAGAAGCTTGGTGAACACGACGGGCGTATCGGCGATGTAGAGTACATCGACGGCATGCACGCCGGCCTGCTGCTCTGCCTCGACGCGAGCGATCTGCTTCGTCGAGCTCATGTCGAGGCCGATCAGGTCGATACCGGGATAAGCCTCTTCGAAGGCCTTTTCTATCTTGGCGATGCGGCTCGACAGCGAGAAAACGGTAACGCTTCCCTCCTTCTGCGCGAGCGGCAGCAGCTGCTGTGGCGTCAGGCCGTCGAGATCGGACGCCATCGCCATCGACGGCAGTACGAAACATGCGGCAAGTGCGGCATTGCTCAGTCTTTTCAACATTTCTTGCTCCTCCCTTTATTAATTCCCATCAGTCGAAGTCGTTGAACAGCTCCGACAGCTTCTCCAGCCTGCCGAGGACCTGCCGCTGGTGGCGGCCGGCGATCGTCAGGACGATGGCGTTGACGATCGCAAACGGGATCGTCGGTGTCTGGAACTCGCTGCCCGAACGCCCTCTCGGTGCTGCGAGCATCAGATCGGCCGCGGGTTCCATCAGCGGCCCGGCCAGATCGGAAACGAGGATCGATTGCGCGCCGACGCGGCTCGCATGCCGCATCAGCGGGCCGTAGCTTTGCGGCTGCTTGCGGAAGGCGAGTGCCACGGTGAGATCGCCGGCCTCCATGCTGACCAGGCGCTCGGCTATGTCCCGGCCGCGTCCCGTCAGTTGGATCGTGGTCATGCCGAAGCGGTCGAGGCGGCGCTGCAGGAAGCCGGCCACCGATTGCGCATGGCCCTGCCCGAAGATGAAGACGCGACGGGCGGAAAAGATCAGATCGGCGGCCCTGTCGATATCCGCCTGTTCGACCGAGCGGGCGAGCGTTTCGAGCGCGGTGATTTCGGCTGCAATCAGATCGGTCAGGTAGTCGCCATGCTCGACCTTCGAGACTGACCGGCGCATGCGGTTGGCGGCGTCCTGATCGTCAAGAACCTCGCGCTGCAACTGCGCGCGAAGGTCGGGAAAGCCCTTGTAGCCCAGCTTCTGCGCGAGCCGCGTGGCGGTGGCCTCGTGGACGGACGCGCGCTGGGAAAGCTGCGGGCCCGACAGGAACGCAGCCTCCGCACGGTTTTCCAGCATGGTTGTGATCAGCTTCTGATCCGCATCGGTAAGTCGCCTGGAATGCGTCTTAATGCGATCGAGTATCGTCATGACGGCCCCGCAAGGTCATTTGCAAGATCTATCGTTTCTGCAATCTTCCGTGCCGTCAATAAGAGTGGCGCAAGAAACCTTGCAAGGATCTGCAAGGCATCCGGATGCGCGCGTTCGCCTGCCCACGATCCGATGCCAAGAGCGCAAAACCGACCTTTGAAGGCCATCTTTGCGTGTATGGCGCCCGCGCTGACGCAACTTCGGATTTCTCCCACAAGAATCTTTGCAAGGCGCCGCAAAACGTCCTTCCTGCGCAACAGCCCGTCTGTCCTCCGAATTTCGGGGCGCTGTTCAAGTGCGATCCCCCGACGTAGTGTCCGCGCGTTGATTTGCAGGGCAGGACGAAATGACGACGATCACGATGAACGAAGCGCTCGACCGTGCCGGTACCGGCCCCTATCAGTACCGCTTGATGGGCATCTTCGGTTTGGTCTGGGCCGCGGATGCCATGCAGGTTCTGGCCGTTGGGTTCACCGCGGCGTCCATAGCCGCGACCTTCGGGTTGACGGTTCCGCAGGCACTGCAGACCGGTACCCTGTTCTTTCTTGGCATGCTGATCGGGGCGGTCGGTTTCGGCCGGCTGGCCGATCGCATCGGTCGGCGGCGGGTGCTGATCGTCACCGTGGCCTGCGATGCGATCTTCGGCTTGCTGTCGATTTTCGCGCCCAGCTTCGGTGTTCTGCTGCTTCTGCGTTTTCTCACGGGGGCTGCGGTCGGCGGTACCCTTCCGGTCGATTACGCCATGATGTCGGAGTTCCTGCCGGCCCGAAGCCGGGGACGCTGGCTTGTGATGCTCGAAGGGTTCTGGGCCGTGGGAACGCTGATCGTGGCAGTGACGGCATGGCTCGTCGCGCTCTCGGAACTCACGGACGCATGGCGCTACATCTTCGCCGTCACCGCCCTCCCGGCGGTGCTCGGCCTCGGCCTTCGTTTCCTCGTTCCGGAATCGCCACTCTATCTGCTTCGTGCGGGCAAGGCTGCCGAGGCGAAAGCCATCGTCAACCGGATTCTCGTCGCCAATCGCCAGCCTCAGCTCGAAGCAGCGGTGTCGATCGCGCTTCCTGCGGCCTCGTCGAAGGCCGGCATCTTCTCCGGGGGGCTGCGCCGCCGCAGCCTTCTGATCCTGGCCGTGTGGTTCCTCGTCTCGGTGTCCTACTACGGCGTCTTCACCTGGATGCCGCCGCGGCTTGCGGGGGAAGGTTTCGGCTTCGTTCGCGGTTACGGGTTCCTCGTCCTTATCGCCTTGGCGCAGATTCCGGGCTATGCGCTTGCCGCCTTTGGCGTCGAGGCATGGGGACGCCGGCCAACGCTGGTCGGCTTTTGTCTCCTCTCCGCCCTAAGCTGCCTTCTTTTCGTCGTGGCAAGTGGCGCGGCTGTCATCGCAGCGTCGCTGCTGATCATGAGTTTTGCGCTGCTCGGTACCTGGGGCGCGCTCTATGCCTATACGCCGGAACTCTATCCGACGGAGTCGCGGGCAACCGGAATGGGCGCGGCCGGTGGCATGGCGCGGCTTGGCGGTCTGCTCGCGCCTTCCTTGATCGGCATTCTGGTGACCCAGAGCTTCGCTCTTGCGATCGGCACCTTTGCGGGGCTGCTGTTGGTGGCCGCAATCGCCGCCTGCCTGATCGATGCGGAGACCCGTCTTGCGTCGCTGACGTGAGGTCTGCCGACGAAAACGCCGAACGCTCCGGCCGAAAGAAGCGCAAATCACAGTTCCGAGGAAATTGAGAGCTGTTCCAAGGTCTTGCGACAGGATCGGCCTGTGCATAACCGGTGGATAGAATGCGGAGAACTTGGCTGGGTATGCAGCCGGGCTTTCTGATCGAGAAAACCGCTCTAGCATGGACGTGCGGTCGATCCCATGGCCGCTAGTGTAGCAGCTATATCATCGGGACCGGTGCATTGTGCCGGTCCCGATCCTTTATCCAGATCTTTCTTTGGTCGCGGGCGCCGCGGCGCGCCGCGCTCCGTTCACCCGACATGATCAA
>NZ_JAEPRP010000252.1:0-7528 GCF_016652895.1 Ensifer sp. SSB1 | reverse complement strand
TGGCGGTTTCGCCAGCCGAGTGTTTTGCCTGGATTTGGGTTGTCGCTCGGGATCACGCTGAGCTGGCTGGTTCTGATCGTGTTGATCCCGTTGTCGGGCCTGGTGTTTCGCGCCAGTGGATTGGGCTGGTCGCAGTTCGTGGCGTTGTCGCTCGATCCGCGCACGTTGAACGCGCTGACGATCTCGTTCGGCACGGCCTTTCTTGCGGCGATCATCAACCTGATCTTCGGCGTCATCCTCGCCTGGGTGCTGGTGCGCTATCGCTTCCCCGGCAAAAGGGTGATCGACGCCATGGTCGACCTGCCGTTTGCGCTGCCGACCGCGGTCGCCGGCATTGCCCTGACGACGCTTTATGCCCCGAACGGCTGGATCGGCCAGTTCATCGAGCCGCTCGGGTTGAAGATCGCCTTCACGCCTGCCGGTATCGTCGTCGCCTTGATCTTCGTCGGCCTGCCCTTTGTCGTCCGGACCGTGCAGCCGATCATGGAGGAGATCGACAAGGAGGTGGAGGAGGCAGCCGCCACCCTTGGCGCCAGCCGCTTCCAGACGATCAGCCGGGTGCTTTTGCCGGGGCTGCTGCCGGCCGGCCTCACCGGCTTTGCCCTCGCCTTTGCCCGCGGCGTCGGCGAATACGGCTCGGTGATCTTCATCGCCGGCAACCTGCCCTACGTCTCCGAGATCGCCCCGCTGCTGATCGTGATCAGGCTGGAAGAGTTCAACTACGCCGCCGCCACCGCCATTGCCGCGGTGATGCTGGCGATCTCGTTCGCCATGCTGCTCCTCATCAACTCGATCCAGGCCTGGAGCCGGCGGAGATATGTCTATGTCGCATGATCTGACCGCCGGCGCTGGAACCATGCCCGCAGCCAGGCCACTGCAGGCGGCAACCTCGGAAAGCCGCTTTGCCCGGCTGACGCTGACGATCACGGCGCTGGCCTTCGTCGCGCTGTTTCTGCTTTTGCCACTCGCCGCCGTCTTCACCGAGGCGCTGCGCAAGGGACCGGTCGAGTTCATCGCAGCGCTTGGCGATGCCGAGACCTTCTCGGCGATCCGCCTGACGCTGACGGTTGCGGCCATCGCCGTGCCGCTCAACCTCGTCTTCGGCGTCGCCGCCGCCTGGGCGATCGCCAAGTTCGAGTTCAAGGGCAAGGCCTTCCTGACGACGCTGATCGACCTGCCGTTCTCGGTCTCGCCGGTAATCTCCGGTCTCGTCTTCGTGCTTCTGTTCGGTTCGCACAGCCTGATCGGCCCCTGGCTGCAGAGCCACGGCATCCAGATCCTCTTTGCCGTGCCGGGCCTGGTGCTGGCCACCGTCTTCGTCACCTTCCCCTTCGTCGCCCGCGAACTGATCCCGCTGATGCAGGAACAGGGCAGTAGCGACGAGGAAGCGGCGCTGTCGCTTGGCGCCTCCGGCTGGCAGACCTTCTGGCATGTGACCCTGCCCAACATCAAATGGGGGCTGCTCTATGGCGTGCTTTTGTGCAACGCCCGCGCCATGGGCGAGTTCGGCGCCGTCTCGGTGGTCTCGGGCCATATCCGCGGCGAGACCAACACCATGCCGTTGCAGGTGGAAATCCTCTATAATGAATACAACTTCGTCGCCGCCTTCGCGGTGGCGGCGTTGCTGGCGCTGCTGGCGCTGATCACCCTCATCTTGAAGACGGCGCTGGAGATCCGCTACAGCGCCGAGATCGCCGCCAGCCGCAGGCACTGAAAGGTCAAACGCTATGGACGTGCGCGTTCACAATATCCGCAAGGAATTCGGCCGCTTCCCGGCGCTCGACGACGTCTCGCTCGATATCCGCTCCGGCGAGCTGATCGCGCTCTTGGGGCCCTCCGGCTCCGGCAAGACGACGCTGCTGCGTCTCGTTGCCGGTCTCGAAAGCCCGACCGGCGGCACGATCTACTTCGGCGACGAGGATGCCTCGCAAAAGACGGTGCAGCAGCGCAACATCGGCTTCGTCTTCCAGCACTATGCCCTCTTCCGCCACATGACCGTGCTCGACAACGTCGCCTTCGGCCTCAAGGTGCGTCCGGCCAACCGAAGGCCGCCGGCCGCCGAGATCCGCAGCCGCGCGCTCGACCTCATCGACCTCGTGCAGCTCTCCGGCCTCGACAAGCGTTATCCGGCGCAGCTTTCCGGTGGCCAGCGTCAGCGCGTGGCGCTCGCCCGCGCCATGGCGGTGGAACCCAACGTGCTTCTGCTCGACGAGCCCTTCGGCGCGCTCGACGCCCAGGTCAGAAAAGAACTGCGCAAATGGCTGCGCGAGATCCACGACCGCACCGGCCACACGACGATCTTCGTCACCCACGACCAGGAGGAGGCGCTGGAGCTGGCCGACCGGGTCGTCGTCATGAGCAAGGGCACGATCGAGCAGGTCGGCACCCCCGACGAGATCTACGACCATCCGGTCTCGCCCTTCGTCTTCGGCTTCATCGGCCAGTCGAACTGCCTCTCGGTCACGCTCTCGAACGGCGAGATCTGGTTCGAGGACCGGCCGATCGGGCTCAGAGCCCCGGCCGAGCCGGACGGTCCGGCCAACCTGCACTTCCGCCCGCATGACATCGAGCTGATCGACGGCTGCGGCGGCTGTCTCGCCGGCCTCGTCGCCGCCAGCCGCCGTGTCGCCGGCACCCGCCATCTCGAACTCGACCTCGGCCGCAACCATCCGCATGTCGAGATCGAACTCTCCCCCGAACGCGCCGCTGCCGGCGACCACAGCCGCATCGCCTTCAGGCCCACAAAGTGGAAACTCTTCAGGGATAAGAGGCAGCAGGCTGTAGCCTCGGAGGCGAAGACCGAGAGCCGCACGATCGAAATGCAGGAACCAACATTGGTTGCCCAGGCCTCCTAAGAGGCGTCGGACATCGGGGCGTCCGGCTCAAGAAGTCTCGAGCGGCCAGACCTCTACCACCCCGTGGGCAACCGCGCACGGGGTGCGCGACACCATATCGATCGCCTCCGCCAGATTGGCCGCCTCGATCACCGCGAACCCCGCCACTGGCAGAGAAGACGACATGAACGGACCGTTCTTCTTCTCGAGCTGCGCTGCCTCGGCGTTGCGCACCTGGACTGGCGTGCCGGCGATCCCCATCAACGCTCCTCTTGCTTGAAGTTCGGCGTCATGGGCATGCGCCGCATTCCGGACGGCTGCCGGGGTACGGTCGTAGCCCGCACGGTCTCCATATCCGATCGTCACGAACTTCGGCATGAGCAACATCCTCCTGGCAACGGCATTCTACTTCCGACGGGCTAATTGACAGTCGGGCCGGCGAGGCCTTCCGTGAGGGAACGCGGATGCATTGGAAAAGTTGCGACGGCTCCTGTGTCCGCATCACAACAGGGAGGATGCAATGCCGACCATCATCGCCCACCACAAGATCACAAAAGGTGCGGAACACTGGCTGAAGTCCCCAAAGCGCAAGGAATTCTTTGGTTCTCTCGGCGTGACAAACCTTCGCACCTTCGTCGATCCTCGCGACCAGACGCACGTAGCCATTCTCATGGACGTTCCCGATATGGAGACGCTGGCGAAAGCCCTGCAGGGCCAGGCCGCGGCCGACGCCATGGCGTTTGATGGCGTGGTGCCGGAATCAATCAAGATCCTGGTTGAATCATAGGGCACATGCGCCTGCATTCGGCACTGTGCCTGAGGGAGTGCGCCGCGGGGTGGACGGCTCCCGCGGTCACTTGGCCATGGCCTGAGCCAGAGCCAACGCATCAGGCCGGATTACCAAGCGGCAGATCGCCCTGCCGTACATTGCGGTACATTTCCGGGTGAGGCCCGACATATCCGGGATACCTCTTGGCACCAGATTGAGATCGTCACTTCATGAACACAGAAGGAACGATCGCATGCGCCGCCGTATTCTCTCCACTGTTGCTCTTGCGTTTGCAACGAGCGTGGTCGCCTTCGCTGCCCAGGCGGCAGATATCAAGAACATCGTCATCGTGCACGGCGCCTTCGCCGACGGCTCGGGCTGGCGCCAGGCCAGCGACATCCTTGTGCGGCGCGGCTTCAACGTGACGGTCGTGCAGGAACCGCTGACATCGCTCGCCGCCGACATCGAGGCGACGAACCGTGTCTTGGACCTGCAGGATGGGCCGACCTTGCTGGTCGGGCACAGCTACGGCGGAATGGTGATCAGCGAGGCCGGCCATCACCAGAAGGTCGAAGGTCTGGTCTACGTTGCGGCGTTTCAGCCAGACAAGGGCGAAGACGTTGCAACGCTTGCCGGTTCGAAGCCGCCGGCGGCAAGGAGCATCAAGGAAACCCCCGACGGCAAATATCTCTATCTCGATCCGGCAGCGTTTGCCGCCGATTTTGCTGCCGATCTTCCCAAGGCGGAGGCAGCCTTTGCGGCGAAGTCGCAAGTCTTTGCCGCAAAGGACATTTTCACTGCGAAGGCCGGTGAGCCCGCTTGGCGGACGAAGAAGAGCTGGGCGATCGTGGCGACCGAAGACCGAGCGATCAATCCAGAGCTGGAACGCAGCATGGGCAAACGCGCCGGTAGCCAGATCAGAGAAATCAAGGCGAGCCACGCCGTCTTTGCCTCCCAAGCGGAAAAGGTCGCCGAAATCATCGAAACCGCAGCCAAGGACGCCGGCAAATAACCCGAACACGCCGCGCGTCTGCGTCCTGAGTGCGGCGCCCTTCCGCACTCAGGACAGCGGGCCTCAAGACGTTCCACGTTTCCTGGCCGCCGGCTTGACAGCCCGGTGAAAGAGCGGAAGACTTCATGCATGGGGGTGCGATCACCCCATGAGGCGCCAGCCGAAGCATCGCGTCCATAGAACCGCTCATCCGGAGGACGCGTCATGTCGTCATTTCTCGAAATATCCTCGGAAAAACTCGCCCGCCTCATCGGCACACCGAACTGCCCCGAACTGATCGATGTCAGGATCGATGACGATTTCGATACCGATCCCCGCCTCATCCCGGGTTCCTACAGGCGCGACTATCGCCAGATGCAGAGTTGGATCGACGGTGTTACCAAGGCATCGGCAATCATCATCTGTCAGCAGGGCAAGAAGCTCAGCCATGGCGTTGCCGCCTGGCTTCGCAATGCCGGCATTGCTGCCGACGTGCTCGATGGCGGTTTCGAGGCCTGGGCCAGCGCCGGCTATCCGGCCGTGCCCGTTTCCGCGATACCCGAACGGGATGCAAGCGGACGGTCCGTCTGGGTCACGCGGGCGCGACCGAAGATCGACCGCATCGCCTGCCCCTGGTTGATCCGACGCTTCGTCGACCCGAAGGCGGTCTTCCTGTACGTGGCGCCGTCGGAAGCCGAAATGGTCGGCGAACGCTTCGGAGCAACGCCATTCGATATCGATGCGCCGATCCGTTGGAGCCACCGCGGCGAACTCTGCACATTCGATGTCATGGTGGAGCAGTTCGGCCTTGCAACCACGCCGTTGCTCCGGCTCGCGACCATCGTGCGCGGAGCCGACACCGCGCGCCTCGAGCTGGCGCCCGAGGCGCCGGGCCTGCTCGCCGCTTCCCTCGGCCTCTCCCGCATGTATGCCGACGACCTGGAGCAGTTGGAGGCGGGAATGCTGCTCTACGATGCCTTCTATCGTTGGTGTCGGGATGCGACCAATGAGACGCACAATTGGCCCTCGCCCAAGAAGGACCTTTGAGATGTCCGATATTGCTGACAAGGCCGCGCCCGATGTGGTGCGGCAGGGGCAAAGCCACGGCATCTCGTTCGGCGAGGCGGTGCGGGTCTGGGCGCGAATTGCGGCGCTGAGCTTTGGCGGACCAGCCGGGCAGATCGCGGTTATGCACCGCATCCTCGTCGATGAAAAGCGCTGGATCGGCGAGCATCGCTTCCTGCATGCGCTGAACTATTGCATGCTTCTGCCCGGCCCGGAGGCGCAGCAGCTTGCTGTCTATATCGGCTGGCTCCTGCATAGAACGGCCGGCGGCCTTGTTGCCGGACTTCTGTTCGTGCTTCCGGGCTTCCTGGCGATCCTCGGCCTTAGCTACATCTACGCCGCCCTCGGCAATGTCACTGTCGTCGAAGGCCTCTTCTTCGGCCTCAAGGCCGCCGTGCTCGCGGTCGTCGTCCAGGCCGTCTTTCGCATTGGCGGCCGCGCACTCAAGAACCGAATGATGATCGGCATCGCGACGGTTGCCTTCATCGCCATCTTCTTTTTCCGAGTGCCCTTCCCGCTGATCATCCTGGCAGCCGGCGTGCTTGGCTACATCGGCGCCCGCTGCGGATCTCCGCTCTTTCGCATCGGCGGCGGGCACAAGGGCGGCAGCGGCCCGGTTCTGAAGGACGAGGATTCTGCGCTCGGCGAGGAAATCCCCGCACATGCCCGCCCGAACCTTGCATGGTCGCTGCGGATTTCCGGCGTCCTGCTTGCGCTATGGCTCGTGCCCCTGGCGCTGCTCGTCATCTTCCTCGGCTGGGACAACGTCTTCAGCCAGATCGGCCTGTTCTTCAGCCAGATGGCGGTCGTCACCTTCGGCGGCGCCTATGCCGTGCTTGCCTATGTCGCCCAGGAAGCCGTACAGCACTACGGTTGGCTGAAACCCGGCGAGATGCTCGACGGGCTCGGCATGGCCGAGACGACGCCCGGACCGCTGATCATGGTGGTACAGTTTGTCGGATTCATGGGCGCCTACCGCGCTCCCGGCACGCTCCACCCGATGATGGCGGCGACTTTGGGGGCGATGCTGACCACCTGGGTTACCTTCGTGCCCTGCTTCCTCTGGATCTTCCTCGGGGCACCCTTCATTGAGCGGCTGCGGAACAATGCCGCGCTAACGGGTGCAATGTCGGCGATTACCGCTGCCGTCGTCGGCGTAATCCTCAACCTCGCCGTCTGGTTCGGGCTTCACACACTGTTTGCGGAGCAAGTAACGTGGCAATTGGGGCCGTTCGCACTCGACCTGCCGGTGCTGAAGTCGCTGGTGATGCCATCGCTCCTGCTGACGCTTGCGGCCGGCGTCGCGATCTTCCGCTTCAATGCCTCGGTGATCACGACGCTGCTTGCATGTGCGCTTGCAGGCATGGCCTGGACGCTTGCAAGCAACTGATTGCGAAAATGGCGTTTAGTCGTCGTAGACCGATTGCGGGAGATGAAATCCCTCCGGCAGTTGCGCGCCATAGAAGCGCTCTTCCGGCGGAGGCGGTGGCGGTTCGCGATGCTTCACGGCGCAGGCGGCGAGCACGGCCTTCAACTGTACCGGCCGATAGTTGTCGATCAGGCGCGGAGGTGGATCTTGTTTGTCCGTCTGTTGCGACATCAGTGTCCTCATGGGAACGGTTCAGCATGAAAGACAGTGCCAGCCAATCGACCTCACGGCAACCGCGCGCCGCAAGGCTGGCGATTCCACAGCGCGCCCGGCGGGATCCCGACAACGATCGAACCGCGAGGGCACACATCGCAAGATAATCGAGCGATTAGCGGCGGCTCACCTTGTGTCGACTGCTTATCACCCTAAGTCTGCACCGCCGCCACACGGCAGGCAACAAGAAGCGAGGACATTGAACATGCGCGATCCCCTGGCGAAAC
>NZ_JAEPRP010000251.1:0-7729 GCF_016652895.1 Ensifer sp. SSB1 | reverse complement strand
AGCCAACGACAGCGCTGAAGAGATGTGTAGTGGAGTGTCAGGCTTGGCAGGAGACCAAAAGCGAAAGTCTATGGTCTTCTGCGTTTAGAGTTGCCGCAAAGCGGTTCCGGAAGCACGTGCGCTTGCATAAGCAAAGGCTTCCGTCTATTGTAGGCGTATAGGTAAATCTGCGCTCGCGCGTGAGGATCCGATGGTATCCGATCGGCGCTGAATGCGAAAAACGCACTGGAAATGCAGGCAATACTCACCTGCAGTGCGGCAGCATACTAAAAATTTCCTTTCAATATCATTCTTAGATCAGTCTGGCTCACGCGTTACCGTGAGCCGTCGGCGGTTGCGAAAATCTGGCGCCTGCAGGCGATCTCATCCCGCAACGCAATGCCCGCTCAAAGCATCCTGCCCAAAGCATCCTGCTTGATAGAACCGTGCGCTTTTGTCGACCGAGCGTCCCTTGCTTCAAATCTCACTTCTCCTGCTGATCGCGTCGATCTGGTTTCCGGGCGCCACACGGATTGCCGGGACGGACGGTTCGCTTTCGTTCTTGCTGGCGCTGTTTTGCGCAGTCGTCGGCGTGGCATCTTATGGTGAGCTCGGAAAACGAATTCACCGCACCGAAGCGACCTTGGCGACCGCTTTGCTCACCACCGCCGCCTTGATCATCATTCTGTCCCTTCTGTCGATGCTGCATGCCGACAATCCGATGCGGGCCATGCGGGCGATTTTCGCGCAGATCTTCGGGTTTGCCACGATCCCGGCGATCGCGGCCCTGTCGACCAGGAAGAATGGCGAGGTTTTGATCGACCGGCTGGTGACGGCGATGATCGTCATGAGTGTCGCAACGGCCTGCCTCGTTGTCATTGGCCTCGGCGGGGCTAAATTTGCAGACCGGGCGGAAGGCTACTTCAAACATTCAAATCAGTTGGGGATCGCGCTTTCAGCCGGGCTGCCGCTTGTGGCCGCGCGATTGGTCGCGACCCGCAAACATCGAGTGCTGCTTGCCGGCTGCATGATCGCGGTTCTTCTCGGTCTGGTGAAATCAGGCTCCAAGACCAATTTTGTCGTCGGCGTCGCTGGGCTCGGACTGTTCTTTGCCTTGTATGCGATCTACCTCGCGGTCAGAAGGCAGCGGCCATTGACGGTGATTGCCGGCGTGATCGCAGCACCATTGGTGCTGCAGACGGCGCTCATCATTCTGCAATCTCTCAATCCGCGGGCATACCGGCTGTTGATGACCCAGATGTCCGGCGGCGAGGCCCATTCCATGGTATCGCGCGAGCGGCTTTGGACCATCTCGATCAACCTCGGTCTTCAACACCCGTTCACAGGCGTCGGCGCAGGACAGCCGATCGGCGATATCGCGCCCCATAGCCACAACCTGTTCATCGAGTATTTTCGCACCCTCGGCGTGCCCGGCGTCGGACTGATCACCGTCATGGTATTGCTCGTTGCAATATTCCTCGTCAGTGCCGTGGTTCCCACTTTGATGGGACACGGTAGAAGCAGATATGCGACCAACACCAACGTCATGTTGCTCGGGTCGGCGGTCTGTGTCTGGAACTATCTGGTCGCGAACCAGATGAGCGATTCTTTTGGCCCCTCGACCGCGCCATTCTTCTGGATCCCGCTGGCGCTGCTGGTTGCCTATCGCAGCATGCAGCGATCGCCGGCGCCAGAACCGGAACCGAGCCGCGTGATTTACGCCGGGGCCATGCCGCCCGCGGTGCGGACGTTGGAGATATGAGGGCGACCGCCGTGGATCCGGAAAGTGTCGGCGGGTACCCGCTGCCGTCGGGAATTCGTTTCATCGAGTTCTTCGGCCTTCCCGGTATCGGGAAGACCACGGCGTCCCGCCTCCTGGCGGAACGGTTGCGATGCACCGGCGCTGTCGTCGACGAAAAGAGAGCGACATGGGAAGACAAGGCGCTCGTTGCACGGCAGTTCAGTCGCCTGAACCTCGTTCTGCCAAGACTGCGCAACAGTGACTTTCGCTCGATGGCCAGGCGCATGGCAAAGTTCGTTGCCGAAGACGGACAGGAGGCGCCTGTCGATATCTTGCGCTGGACCTGGTGCCTCTGGTCGGTTGCCGCCTACGTGGCCGAGGAGCGCTCGAAGGGGGCCAATGTCACGGTCCTTGACCAGGGACTGCTGCAGGGGTTCTGGTCGGTTCTGCTGAGGAGCCGTCATAGAGGCACCTCCGAGCATTGGCTGGATGTCATGGCCGCCATCGGGCTCGACGACATTGTCTTTGTCGACTTGCGCGGTGACATCGATCTTGCACGAAATCGAATTCGAAGCCGGGACGATCGCGCTTCTCGCCTTCAGCGTGAAACGCCGACGGGCGAGGGGGCTCTCTGGAGCAAGGCGGAGCGCGCCTATTGCACGATTGCCGCCGACCTTTGGAGGCTACAGAACGCATCGCACACCCTGCCCATGCTCGCGGTCGTGGATATGACCGCCTCGGTATCGCCCGAGGAGGTAGCGGACAAGACGCTGCAAGCCGTGCTTTTGGCCTATGAGCGCAGGCACAATTCCATCGAACCGAGGAACCATTGACCGTGAACATCAATCGCCGGTCCTTCATGCGCCTCGCTGGCGCCGGTCCCGCCCTTGTGTTTTTGGCTGGGTCAGGGGCCACAAGTGAACGGCGGGCTTCAGTCAATGAAGACGATCTGGAAGGTACGCGGATCGTGCTGAGCGGCGAATACGGCTATGCACAGAAGACCATTCGCGACCTCCCGCCCGAAACCACTGTCGATGCCACACGGGCGCTCTTCACTGTTGCCAACAGCCGAAACACCGCTCCGAACGCAGTCCTCGGCTGCGATATCGGTATGCGGCCGGTCAATCCCTATCCGATCGTCCTTCGCAATTGCCCCAGCGTTCATTTCGTTGGCGGGCGCATCAATGGTGAAGTGCCGCTTCAGTCGGACTGGGCGAACACCTACTGCAACAGTGCCGGGCTTCTCGTCAAAGAGGGAACGACGCGGCCAACAATTGAAGGTGTGCGGGCACGCCGGTGCTGGGATGGCATCCGTCTTACCGACCAGGCGAACGGCTTCCTCCTCAAAGGCTGCTGGCTCAGCGAGATCCGGGACGATGCGGTGGAGGATGACTACCTGCTCGGGGGCACCATCGAGGATTGCCTGTTTGATGGCTGCTTTTCGGGAATAAGTCTCGACCCGGCTTCGAATGATCGTGACGGGAGTGACCAAGTCGTTGCGATTGACCGCTCGCTGATCCGGATGCAGGCCTTCCTGGCCAAGGGTGACATTACGCACCAATCCCCCGTCAAAGCCTCGGACGTCTCTCCGAAGCTGAAAATCACGGACACCATTTTCGCCTTCTCGTCAGCGCAGATGCGGGGTTTCCGGCGGCTGGAACGCACCTGGCAAAGAATGTTCGAAAGCCACGGCAACACGCTTCTGTGGCTTCCTGATGATCCGATCCCGCCGGAGCTGCCGCTTCCACCCCAAAGCTTTTCTCTGCTGACCGGCAAGGATGCCCGCGACTACTGGAACAAGGCGCGGGGACAGTGGATCAGCGCTCACCAGGACATTCCCCGCTTTGCGGATGATGAACTGTGACGAATGCAGTGCGCATGCCCGAGATGCGCCAGATCGAGCGCGAGAAAAGCGCAGTTGAGACCTTCAACGCATTTAACCGACCGAAGGTGAAAGCCATGAAAGCAAGACAAGTCGAGCTGCTGTGCACTCTGGGTCCCGCATCCCTCAATGACAGGGTGATCCATTGGTTGGAGCGCACAGGCACGTCGCTGCTGCGCCTCAATCTTTCACACACGAAGGTTGAGGACATCGAGCGGATCATTGGCTACATCAAGCAGCGGACATCTGTGCCGCTTTGCCTGGATACGGAAGGCGCCCAGGTTCGCACCGGGCCATTTGCCGACGGCAAGGTGATGGTGCGAGAAAATCGGTTCCTGACGGCGCATGCCCGGCCGGTTACGGGAAACCAGTCCGCCATCAGTCTCTACCCAGCCTATATCGTCAACAAGCTCGAAGTCGGCGATTTCGTCAGTATCGATTTCAATGCGGTCCTGTCCCAGGTTGTCGAGAAGCGCGACGACGAAGTGGTCCTTCGGGTTTTGAACGGTGGGGAGATCGGGCAGAACAAGGCGGTAACGGTCCAGCGGACGATCGAGATGCCGCCGCTCACCGACAAGGACATCGCCGCGATCGCCATCGGTCGCCGGATGGGAATTCGCCACTTTGCGCTGTCCTTCGCTCATCGCGCCTCTGACGTCGACGTGGTCCGCGCCCATGCCGGCAGCGACGCGACGATCATTTCCAAGATCGAGTGCCTCAGTGGACTGCGCCATCTGGCAGCCATTGCCGAAAAATCTCAAGCCATCCTCATCGACCGCGGCGACCTCTCCCGCGAAGTTCCGATCGAGCAGATCCCGGCAATCCAGAAGATGATCATCAGCCAGGCAAAGGCGCATGGCGCGAAAGCTTATGTCGCAACGAACCTGCTGGAATCGATGACCAGTGCGCCGACACCCACCCGCGCCGAAGTCAACGACATCTACAACACGCTGGCGGATGGCGCCGATGGCCTCGTGCTGGCGGCCGAGACCGCGATCGGTCAGTATCCGGTCAATTGCGCGCGGATGGTGGCAAAGGTTGCCCAGCAATTCCTGCGGAATACGAACAATGGCGGCCGTCCCATCCGCGTGCGCCCATCCGCCCTGATGCCGGGTGTCGAGCCGCATGGCGGGCGCCTCGTCTGTCAGGCGCCGGGCCCGGCCGAAATCCCCGACATTAAGCATTTGCCGACGATCACGGTCCCTGACGAAGAATTGACCGACGTCGAGCAGATTTGCCGCGGCACCTTCTCGCCGATCCGCGGCTTCATGGACAGGGCCAGCCTGGAGAGCGTTCTGGAAGAAAAGCGTCTGCCCGGTGGGCCGGTCTGGACGATGCCGGTACTCCTCGCCGTGCCGAAAGAGACGGCCATCCGCTACGCCAAGGGCGACCGGGTCCTCCTGACCGCGCAAGGAGGCGCGCCGCATTCGGTACTCGATGTATCCGAAACCTTCGAATTCGAGCCCGAGGTGCTGGCACGCAAATGGTTCGGCACGGAGTCCCGCGAGCATCCCGGTGTTGCGCGCGTGCTGGCACGCGGCGGTCATTTCCTCGCCGGCCATGTCACGCTCGTGCAGCCTTTGCTCTTGCCCTGCAGGCGCTATGACCTCACCCCTTCGCAGTTGCGGACGGTTTTTGCCCACAAGGGCTGGACCCGGGTCGTCGCCTTCCACAGCCGCAATCTCGTCCATCGCGGTCACGAGAGGATTCAGCTGGAGGCCCTGGAACGGACTTATGCCGACGGCTTGCTGGTGAACCCGATCGTCGGGCATACCAAGCGCGGCGATTTCCTGCCACACGTGATCCTCGACGGTTATCAGGCGATGCTGGACTACGGCATCTACCCGGCCGGAAAGGTGGTGCTGGCGAGCTTCATCACCTATCCGCGATTTGCCGGTCCCCGAGAGGCGGTGTTCACCGCGATATGCCGCAAGAACATGGGTTGCAGCCATATCATTGTCGGGCGCGATCATTCGGGTGTCGGTGACTTCTATGGCGTCAATGCCGGCCGCGAACTCTTCGGCGAGCTCGGCGACATCGGCATCGAGCCCATCTTCTTCGATGCCGTCGGCTACGACACCCAGTCCGAACGCTACGTCGACCTGAGCGCCTGCGGAACGGCCAGTCCGATCAGCGGAACGGAAATCCGACGCGCCCTCAGGGCCGGCGAAGCGTTGCCGAACTGGATGATGCGCTCCGAGGTACAAGACGTCGTTCGGGCCGAGTTGATGATGAAACGTGCACTGTTCCAGGAATAGGGCAAGACAGGGGAGGACGGACCATGCAGGGAAGGACACATCTACAGTCCGAAACGCGCCACCATCGTGTTTCGATACAGGCTGGAACGGTACTGTGGCTGCTTGGCCCCACGTCGGCGGGCAAGACGACGCTTGCGACGCGTGTCGTCGCCGATCTGAGGACGGCCGGGATTCCCGCGATCCTCTTCGATGGTGACGAAGTCCGGGGCTTCTTCGGCACGCAGCTTGGCTTTGGTCCGGAAAGCCGGCTGCAAGTCGTTTCCATTCTCGCGCATCTGGCGAACAAGGCGGCGGAGGCGGGCCTTCATGTGGTCGTCGCCGCACTGACGGCCGGCGAGGATGCGCGTGCCTATGTGCGCAAGAACGTCATAAACCTGACGACCGGTTACGTTGCCTGCTCGATCCAGGGCTGCGCGGAACGGGACCCGAAGGGGCTTTACGGCAAGGCTATGCGAGGCGAGATCGATACCCTCATCGGCTACAACAGCACCTACCGGCCACCGGCAAACCCCGACTTCATCCTCGACACGGAACTCTATTCGCTTGACGAGCTCGCAGCCCGTGTCGTTGCCACCTACACCCGGATTGACGGACGTGCGTAACATCCGTAGCCGCACGGGTCGCTGCCCGGTCTCGCCGATTGTCGAGGATGCGTCATGAGCGATTCCGAAACTGCCCAGTTCTTTCTGTCGCTGGTGCTGCTCCTCATTGCGGCGCTGGCCGGCGGTCAGTTGTTCGAACGGTTGAAGATGCCGCGGGTCATCGGCGAGATCGCCGGCGGCATCGTCCTTGGCCCATCGGTGCTCGGCGCGATTTCGCCCGGGGCACATCAGTCGCTGTTTGCTGCCTTCCCGGCGCAGGCCGCCCTCTTGACGGCCTGCGATTGGTTCGGTCTCGTCCTTTTGATGTTCACGGCGGGCTTCAAGGTTCAGGCCGAAGGCGGTGGGGCTGCGGGCCGCATCGTGCTGGCGCTGGTGGTCGGTGCGCTGATGATCCCGTTCGCGCTCGGTTATGCGAGTGCCTCGTTTTTTGCCGACACCCAGCTTGGCGATCCCTTCGCGTTCAAACTGGTGATGGGGATCGCCGCCGCCGTCACGTCGATCCCGGTCATCTCGCGCTTGTTTCTCGATCTGGGCCTGATGGGGACACCCTTCGCGCGCAACGTTATCGGTGCGGCGACGATACAGGATCTCATCCTCTGGACGATCCTTGCCGTCGCCACCGCTGTCCAGCATGGCGAGGCGGCAAGTGCTGCCGGCATCGGCCGCGTGGTCGCCATCACGCTCGGCTTCGTGCTCGCCTCACTGTTTTTCGCACCCACAGTCGTCAGGGCGCTCCGGCGATGGATCATCGGCAAATTCAGCGAGGCGCCCTTCACCGGCTACACCATGCTGCTGTGTCTGATCTTCGTCGCCGGGGCGAGCCTTTTGAACGTGAACATCGTTTTCGCAGCGCTCGTTGCCGGTCTCGTCATGGCGCGGTTTCCTTCGCGGCATCTCGCTCCGGTTAAACAACACATCGCCGATATCGCGATCTGGTTCTTTGTGCCGATCTATTTCGCGCTCGTGGGTCAACGGCTCAATCTCGCACAGGAGTTCGATGCCGGGCTGACAGTTCTGTTCATCGGCATGACGACGACCATCAAGCTTGTGAGTTGTACGCTGGCCGCAAGAGCTGCCGATTGCGACTGGGCGAGGGCGCTCGATTACGGCATCTCCATGAACACGCGCGGCGGGCCGGGCATCGTGCTCGCCAGCGTGGCGCTCGCGGCTGGCATCATCGACGGCCGCATGTTCACGGCCCTTGTACTTGCCTCGATCCTGACCTCGTTCGCCACAGGCCTGTGGCTTCGTTGGCGGCTCGTGCGCA
>NZ_JAEPRP010000250.1:0-7796 GCF_016652895.1 Ensifer sp. SSB1 | reverse complement strand
CTTATCTCGCGGCCTCAATCACAAAAGGAAAGGTGGGATGTTCGTCGCGCTCACGTTCGTGCTGTGCGGGTCGGTTGTCACTTGCGGAGGAGCTTTGTCGGTATTGGATTTTATGTTGACAATGATTGGGTCACGACAAGGAGACTTGGCCGCGCTGAATGTTGCCAGCTTATTCACCTACGACCGTGACAAACGTTCATCCGACATGCAGCGGATTGTGTCACTTGGCTCCGTTGATCGCCGTGAGCCAAGGGTATCTCGAGCGATACAAGTGATGGAGAGCCATATCGACCTCCCTATTTCTATCTCCGCTATCGCGTCTCGTCTCAAAATTTCAAGGCGAACGCTCGAGTACTTGTTCAAGAAGACGTTTGGGGTAACGCCGGCAGCGTTTTACACTTCCCTTCGACTTCAGGCTGCTCGCAGGTTAATCATAGACACAAAGTTATCGTTAGCTGACACCGCTGAAAGGACGGGATTTCCCTCGATCTCTTGCTTATCGCGGTCATACAAGAAGCATTTTGGGCATCCTCCGAGTACTGAACGCCGCTGAACTGCGCTCTTTTGGCGGGATGTTGGGCGCACAGTCGGTGCCGGTTTTACGAGCTGTGCGCAAACGACAGCTCCAAGGTGGCAACCAGTGTGTCCTGCAACGTCGAAGACGCGCTCAGTCTTCCTGGCAATCACGATGACAAGCGTCCGCGCCCCGGGCTGGCGCTAACGTTGAATCTCGGCGGCCCCACGATCAAGGCCCTCAACGTCCATCTGAAGTCGAGTTGCGTAGCCGCCAGCGCCTGCGACTGCGCAGGCGCTCTTTCCCCTATTGGGATTCTACGGCAGGAGCACCAATCTCTATTTTTGAGCGCACTGGGATGCGCTCTTTGCGATAAACCTCAAGTAGTGTCTCGGTCATGTAGCCGGAGGCTATGACAGCGCGTGAAATGTGACGCCTTACTTCTGAAGCTTCCGCCTCCGTCAGCGCTGCAGCGACTTGGTCGGAATACATGTGAGCATAGAACTCGCTCAGAGTATTGATGGTGCCTAAGGTCGCGAGCAGCCCTCCGTAGTGCCCAAGGAAATTTGCGTCGAATTTGGAAAGATCATCGGTATCCCACCTGGTTAGGCCCTCTGTCGGGATCGACCATCCTGCGAGCATACTGACGTAGATGGTCCCCTTTGCATGCGACGCTCCCAACATCTTCCCGTGAATAGAAGAAATCTGATCCGCTAAGATTATTGATGTCGCAAGTTTTCGACGGTCATCTTCCTGCGCTGCTCTGGCATCTTCATGGCGCAACTGGCGCTCCACGATATGCGATTGCCACAACGAGGTTAGGACCGCTGCGATGATTGCCGCCAAAAAGCTGTTCACGAAGGGGCTGCCAACGAACGCCTTCGCCATCGAAAGCATACGCCAAACAACGCCTGGGCGCTGCGATAAAGCGATCGGTGGCATTAGCCTTCTTTTCCGACGGGAGTTCGGCGAAAGGACTTCCGGTCTATGCCGTTCATTTTCCCGCCTGGCTGTCACTTATAAGTCTCAACGGAACCGTCTGAAAACACTGCCTTGGTCACGACGATAGTAGCCTTCGCCACGCCAGTTCCAACGGGGCCATAAAGGCGGTCGTACGGCTCGTCATTGATGAACTGGTTGTCTTCCCAGAAGTAAAACGTCTCGCTGCGCACGGTTTTTCCTGGTGGAATTTTGATGTCCAGCTTTGACCGCCCGTCGACTACCTTTTCACCAAAGGCGTCTGCAATGACCAAGATGTGTTCGATTGCGACCACTGTTTTCTCTGAATCGTTCTTGAACGTTGGGACAGCTTCGACACGTGGACTGTAGACTCGTCGCTCTAGGTCCTTTCCTTGCGTTCGAAGTGCGATGTTTGCCAGTGTTATCGGCGAGCTAGATGTCGGCCGTGGACCCGTTTGAGAGGCATTTGCGGCTGCTTCGACGCTGATGGCGTCGAAGCAAGTTAGGCGCTTCAATGAATCTGTTTCTCCTTTGCAAGCTCTGAAATCACTTGCTAGATCGGCTGCTGCTGGACCAGCCGCCAGCACCAACACAACCCCGAGAATAAGAATCTTCATTTCGCACCCTTCCAGAACGCCCTCTGGTGGCATACGTGCAAGATTGCCCGTTAGAGTCAAGCTGATGGCGACTTGACTTGGGCCAGCTTGATCGGCTCATCTTGCACCAATCTAGAGTGGAGGCCGCTGGTGTTTTCTAGTGGATATACGGCGTTTTTTGGCGCGGTTTTTGTGTCGACCGCGGCATTTGCACAACCAGAGACGTGCCAATCTGAATATTGGCCCGGCACACTACCAGAACACGAAGTTGATTCTGTTGATGTCTCGGAGCTTCAGCGATTCCTGGACACCTCCCCTGCAATCGAAGGGATTGAGTTTGAAACGTCTCTTCACGGAGATGGTGAAGTCTGGCTCGATATCGTTCGATTTCCGGGCGAGGTGACCGTCCTGGCGTCACTACGAACCGTTCTGATCGTTGGTCGCGTGGTGAAACCACAATACAAAAAACTCGTGCTCGCGGACAATGGCGAGGGCGTGTTTGAGGTTCCGTATGCTGATCTTCATAGGATCGGGTGTCAGTTCGTCTGGAGCGAAGGGAAGGGCCAAAATCCCATAGCGCTGATGCGTGACCTGGCGGACAAACTGGGGTCGTATCCAAATGGTGCGCGAGTGGCTCCGCCCTTCAATGGCTCGCTATTAGGAGACACAACCACCATGCTGACGACGATGAACCAGATTGTTTACCCGAAGTGGGTGCTGAAGACCGTCGAGATAAAGTAGCACTGAAGCGGCGAGGCGGAGCGCCAAAGCCTAAAGCACCTCATCGCGCTGAGCGGGGATGGGGCGAGCCTGGCAGGCGCGATCGATCTGCGGCTCGACCGCGGCGGTCAGGAAGACGGGCGCGCGATGTACCTTGCGACCCTGTATCTATTATGGCGTTGCTGAAGTCGCTGACAGGGGCGTTCGGCTAGCGTCAGCTCTCGATACTGACAAAAGCGGCGGCCCTGACCCAATCCGGCGCTCACTCACGGAACGGCTCATGAGCTTACCTCTTGAAGAACGCCGATGTCACGTGATCGGAGAGCCCTTCATAGCGTCGATCCAGGCCGGCGCAGGTGTCACAGCAATATTTGAACGGCCGCGGCGCCGCCTCCTTGCTGAAAGCCCAGTTTAGGATCCTCATGCCAAAGCTTTGTCGCAAATGAACTTTTTGGCCCTCGAAATATTCCATCAGTGCCGCTCGGAAGCACTTCTTGCTGCCGAGCAGAGCGGCCAGGTCATCGATCTGCGAGAAGCGTTGCCGAAGCATCGATCGTGCTGCCTGCTCCTCCAGTCCTGAGCCGTTGGCTGTCTTCTCCGCCATGAAGCGCAGCAATCCGACATCTCGACCGGCGCCACGAGCGCCTTCCGTGAAGGTCACCGCGACAGCTTGCCTGCCGTCTCGGCCCGCCCGGCCGAACTCCTGCAGGTAATCCTCAACCGATGCGGGTTGCTGCCAATGGATGACAAGGCGTACGTCCGGCACATCCAGTCCCATGCCGAAGGCGTTCGTGCAAATGATGTGGTTCACTACCGGACGGCTTTCGCCCTGGAAGCGCTTGAGCAGTTCCTGACGCTCCCACTCAGTACCCAACTTCGAGTGATAGAAGGGGACCTCGAGTCCGTTGTTCCGGAGATCGGTTTGCAGCTCCTGACCGATGCGGGCCGTGGGTACGAAAATCATGACTTTGCGTCCAGCGAACACGGGCAGCCGCAGGAGCGATGCGATTTCATGATGGCGTGCCGATCGATCGGCTGCCCAGCGGATCATTGCGATATTGGGCCGGTCCACGCCTCTGACGAAGACCTGCGCGTCCTCGATCCCCAGGGAGGAAAGAATCCGCTTCTGCATCTCCCGACCTGCGGTCGCGGTGAAGGCCAAAACCGGAGGAGAGCCGAGAGTGGAACGCACCTCCGCGAGGCGGCCGTACTCCGGACGGAAATCACGGCCCCACTGATCGACGCAGTGCGCCTCGTCAACGACAAGGAAGGCAGGTCGACTTTCAGCCAAGGCCTCACGCTCGTTCTTTCGACGAACGAAAAACCGTTCGGGAGCCACATACAGGAATTTCAGAGCATTCGCCTCGACAAGCGAATAGCGGATTGTCTTCTCCTCCATGCTGAGGGCGCTGTTGATAAAGGTCGCGGGAATCTTCCTGCGAAGGAGGCCTGACACCTGATCACTCATGAGCGTCTTGAGGGGACTGACGACGATGGTAACGCGTCGACGAAGAAGAGCGGGGATCTGAAAGCAGAGCGACTTTCCGGATCCCGTAGGACTGACGACCAGGATCGACTTTCCTGCGAGCGCTGCCAAGACTATCGGGAGCTGGCCTCCGCGGAAGTGGGAGACGCCGAATAGGCGAAGGACGGACCCAAGGTTCATTTCTGCATCAAGCGCGCGCGCATCACGGTCGAGCCAGCGGGCCAGTCGCAGCGCCCAGCGCTCGATCGCCCTCCGTGCAAGTCCACCCGCCAGATTGGGATGGTGAGCAGCGTGGCAGCCATCGCACAATGTCACCAGGTTCGAGAGCTCGTCCGAGCCGCCCATGGACCTGGGCAGAAGATGATGCACGTCGGCATCCCGCGACTTTACCGTCACAGAGCACGAGACGCACTTGTATCCATCCCTTGCAAGAACAAGTCGACGGGTATCTTCCCAATTTCCCACGTGACATTGCTCGTCATCGGTTGCCTTCGGCCACGACATTGACTGAAAGTCGCTGAGAAAGGGTAACCGAATCCGCTGTAGACGACGGCGGGTCCGTTAAGGACTGGCTGGAGAGATGGATGAGGGTAGTACTAGGCATCGACGCGGCCTGGACCGAACGCGAGCCGAGCGGCGTTGCCTTGATCACCGATGACGGTACAGGGTGGAGATTGCTCGAGGTCGCCGCTTCCTATTCGGAATTCCTTTGCGACCGAACTGAACTTTCCCGTATCCTTCGTCATAGAGGGTCCATGCCTGACGCTGGGGCTTTGATATCCGCGGGCGCCGCCAAGGCTGGCGCGGGCATTGATCTAGTAGCAGTCGACATGCCGCTCGCAACTGTTCCGATCACGGGACGTAGACTATCGGACAATCTGATTTCCTCAGAATACGGGGCGAGGCACGCGAGCACACATACCCCCAGCAGCGCGCGTCCAGGCAAGATCAGCGACGAACTCAGGGAGGGCTTCGGACGCATGGGATTCCCGCTGGCAACGACGGCGCTTGGGAACAGAAGCCTGATAGAGGTGTATCCGCATCCGGCATTGATAGAGCTGGCTGTTGCCGAACGGCGGTTACCGTACAAGATTTCCAAGATCAGGAAATATTGGCCGGATGAGAAACCCGACATGCGGCGACAGTACCTCTTCGAGGTCTGGAAAGGAATCGTCACCCTGCTGGATAGTCGGATTCGAGGTGTGGAGGCACTGCTTCCTCCGCCTTCGATTGCCGCCGTCGGACATGAAATGAAGGCGTACGAGGACAAGCTCGACGCCGTCGTATGTGCTTGGGTGGGTGCGTGCGCTCTCGACAACCGAGCACTGGCCTATGGTGACCAATCGTCGGCGATATGGGTGCCAATTGTGCCCCCGCTTTGAAGGCACCCCGAAATTGGAAGAAGGCTTTCCCGAGAAATCCTGTCCCGTGGAAGCGAACTTGTGTCGAGTTCCACGAAGTGCGCGCGGTCCACGTTTGCCAGGGTTGGGCTTCAGACCGTCTGCGCTCTACGGAGGACCGTGCCTTGCCGCGGCGCGTGTTGGCCCGGGGCAAACAGGGGATATCAAGAAACGTCCAGTGGAACGGGTAGCACTGCCTGGATTTGCTCTCTATCCCCATCTTTTCACTAGCGCGGCAATCGCCCTATCAGCACGACGTTGTCGGTGCGGTTGCCGCAATCGCAGCGGAACCGGCTGCGCAAGTTCATCAGGTATTGGTCACCCCAACGCTCGAGCACCGCGTCCTTGTTGAGCCAGCCTGTGCGACCACATGCGGAGCAACGTGCACCCAACACCTCCCACTCCTTAAGGCCCTTGATCGTGGTGTACATCGCAGGGTCATGTTCGATGTACGTGGTCGGCGGGAAGGGGGCTTTCAATCTCATTGTTCTGCTCTGCTCATGACCGGAACAAAATAGGAACATATTCCTGCCTTCGTCAAGGCCACGTCCCGAGGCTTGCCCGGAATGTCGCGTCTTTCTTAAGTTCGTACCTACAGGCAGCCAAGGTCTGCTATGAGATCCTGATTACCACGCCTCGATCGGAATCGCGGTTCTGGCACATTCTCGCGGATCGCGGGCCAGATGAAGAAAGGACATGCGATGAACCTTGAAGAAGTGGATGCTTCCGCGTGGTCGAGTCTCGAAGCAGCGACGGCCGACCCGCAGTCTGGGTTCAGGTTCATCAACCTGTGTTCTGTTGATGCGGCAGGCCGCCCGCAGGCGCGCATGGTCGTGCTCCGGCGCGTGGACACGGTGGCTCGTCTTATCGAAATTCATACTGATACACGTAGCCCTAAGTGGCTCGAACTATCTCGCAATCCCACCGTCACCATCCTCGGCTTCTCCGCATCGACCCGAGTTCAACTCCGCCTTGCCGGGGTCGTCCATCTTCATTCCGCTGGCAGCGAACTCGCCGAAAAGGCATGGAGTGGGCTTTCCGTGTGGCCGCGAAGCACCTACGCGGGCGGCCCACCGGGAGATGAGCCCCGAAACCTTGAGCTGGTTCCAGCGAGGGGAGAAGCCGATGGGAAGGCCTTTTTCGGTGTCGTAAGTTTCCGTGCAGAGTCCCTAGACTGGTTCGAGCTACGGCGCGCCGATAACCGTCGAGCTGTATTCAAATACAGCCATCTCGGCGCAGTGGTGGCCTCCCGATGGATCAATCCTTGAGGCGATTGTGGCCAGTGGTGCGGTTTTCGGCTCGCACAAGGGAAGGAGGCCTCAGTGGCATTGCTTCGAGCGCCGACTAGAGTTCCGGCTACTCCGTAGAGCAGGCATGCCAGGCCGAAGCGTGCAGTACTATCGCGCAGGCGTGTATCCAATCGATTGGAAGTGATCCTCAGCCACTTCCGGCAGCGCGATGGCTACGTCGTCGTCCAGCCAACCTGCTTCCCTACAGTCGCGCACCAGCACCTGGAAAGCCTGCCGGACGGCAGCTTGGCAGTCTTCAATCGTCCCCTCGTAAACGTCAGCGCTAGCCGGAGGCGGGACAACAGGCAAAACAGTCATCTCATTCCTTTCCATCCAGGACGATATGCAAGGTCCTGATCATGTCGGCGGCATCGAGCAGTGCAGCTCTTACGTGGTCGTCGGTGCGCCTTTCGATTGCCGCAGCGGTGGTTTGCAGGTCGGTCACAGCGTCCCCAGCCGTCCGGCTTGGTGGGATGCCGACTTCATCGCGCATCTCGCGGATTGTGATGACGGCGCGCTCGAGGAGGCTCCGCTTTTCGGTGGCCGTCAGATTGTCAACCTGATTGGCCGGACGAGCTCGGCGATGAAATAGGTCGTGAGTGACATCGTGCTTCTAGCGGTGGCCAACTCAGAATGCGTCACCTGTCTAGGTGAAATTCCTCCGATAGGTAAGGGTTTCCAGATGCCCCCAACATGTCCGCTTCGCTTACAGGATCGCGGCTGCGAGGGTCCGTGATGAATCTTGGGTGTCAGCAATCGCGAGTGTCACGTAAAGACTATCGCCTGCCAAACTAACAGCGGCTAAGCCTCGAGAGGCTGTGCAAATACTGG
>NZ_JAEPRP010000249.1:0-7891 GCF_016652895.1 Ensifer sp. SSB1 | reverse complement strand
TTTCGGTATTGCTCTCGTCTGCCATGAGTGTTTCCCCTCTCAAACCGATCATCTTTTTCCATTGGGCGGATCGCAGAGTCAACAACTGCGCATCGCAACATCATCTATCAGTTGGCGCATGACACCGTTGCCGGTCAATGCGGGAACCGAAGGCGGACTAGGCGCCGGCCGCGAATGCAGCCGTTCACGCTGCAACGCTCGTGGCGGAGTTTTTCTGCTAGGGCGTACCGGAATCGGGGAAACAGACCTTCCCTCCCCCGTGTTACGCGCCTAGCGTATGTGAGCAGTTTCTGTTGGACTGAACCTCCCCGCGCCCAGTGAGCCATCTGGGGTGCGATACTCGCCCCGCCTACCGGCGGGGCCTTTCTTTTCCGGCACGAGAGTTCCCGTCGCTAGAGCCAGGCATCAGGATACTCCGAGAGGCGCTGCATGAAAGCTGAAGAAACTTCGCTAAAGTATCCCACTCTCCGGCCCGACGGCGCTGTTGTGGAGATCGAGTTCAATCAGGAAATCGCCGCAACGCTCGCGCGGCTCCCGGATGACCCTTCGCTTTACTTCGATCTGAGCGAACCACATCTCCTTATTCCGCTTCAGCAGTTGGTAAACGCGCGTGCGCGCGAAAGAGGCATCGTCAATGCCAACCGCCACATGGTGGCGGCAGCGAAAGGCAGTCTCGAGAAACGCAAACCCCTGACGGTTCAGTCGTTAGGCAACGAGTTGTGGCTCGTCGTGGATGGGAATTCGACTCTGCTCAACGCTCGTCATTCTGGTTGGCGGGCGATACCTTGCTGCATGAGATGACCAGACACATCTGAATATCTCGCCGTCGATCGAACGGGCACTCACTGGCTCGGGAGCCAACTTCACCGAAAAGCGGCGATTGCGTTGTGGAAATCCTCGGCATTTCGCTCCTCCTCGCTGGGTCTCCAGGTGACAAAAGGGATTTCGTCGGGCGAGATTTCCCCGTCATCATGAGGGGAAAAGAATGACAACAACCAATGAGATTGCAGATAAGATCGCAACCGAGCACGGCTTGACCAAAGTCCAGAGCAAGACGGTTGTCGAGGCGGTCTTTGCCGCCGTGACCGCCGCCGCAAAATCCGGCGCGGAAACGTCGATACCGGGCTTTGGCAAGTTCAAGGTCAAGGACACGCCTGAGCGGGAGGCGCGCAATCCGGCAACCGGTGCGACCATCAAGGTTGCTGCTGCAAAGAAGTTGACCTTCGCACCGGCCAAAGCTCTCAAGGACGCGCTGAACGGCTGATACGACTGGCAGGTTCGGGGCGAGAGAGCCCACCACCTCACGGTGATGCTATCTGGTCGCCTCGAACCTTAAACGACTTGCGGATTGTGCGGCAGAGCCGGTCGGCTGAGGCACTTGAGCGATGTGGGACCCGCGATGGCTAGGTCCCGCCGCACGCGGCTCCCGATGATGTATTATGCGTTCCTGAACGCTCAATGGGAACAAACGTGGCACAATCGTCATGTGAACCATTCGCAACTGGAAACCAAGATTGGGCTGACCGCTTCCAGTTTTCCGTCGAAAACCTGCACTTCCCGTCTAATTTTACCTAGCCGTGACATGTCCCGGGAGTGGAGTAGCAGGAGCGCCGTGCTTTTCGGACGGAGCCGGGAATAGGTCACCTTGCCGTAGCGGGCAGGCTGAAGAGCGGATCATCGCTCATCGCGCCGACGCGTTTTGTTGGTCGTGACTAGCGAACCTGCGGCCATTGCTGGTGAGCGTGCAGACGGTGAGGATCTCGACGTCCCGACTTATGCGGCATTAGGTAGCAAAAACCACCAGACCTGAAATTGCATCCCGACTAACCTGGTTTCCGGTGAAAACGGAGCCTCGAATGAGTGTAGCGTACGAATTGAAGCAGAAGCGAGCCGCCTTGACTGACAGGCTGCAGCAGCTTGAAAGGGAGCGGGTAGACATTCAGGAACTGATGAGAGCGCTGGACCGCGTCATCCTGAGCTACGAGCCCGACTATCAGGGATCGGCGCTGACGGGACCTGAACAGGGTAACCGCTCTCCAAAGGCCAAGCCGTCGTCGCCCGAGGTGAAAGCGGCCATGAACGGCGTAAACAAGCGCCAAACTGTCTTGGAGGTCCTCCGCGAAGCAGGAGAACCCATTTCGGTAGGCGACTGCGCAGCGAAGTTTGCAGCCAAGATCGGCATCGCGAGCGAGCCAGCCAATCTCTCAGACATCGCACACCGCCTGTCGGCGGTCCTTACCCAACTGACGACTGCGGGACGCGTTCGGCAGTCCGGCCAGTTCGACGGTCGTAAGGTTCTGTGGGAGGTCGCCGCTTAGCCTTCCCAGATCAGGTCCGGCGGCTTGTTGCCCTGCCAGTACCCACACAGATAGCGTGACGTCGGGCGAGACAGTGCCTGGCCCAGCACCTGGAACGTATGACTGCGATTGCTCACGTGTCGGCAATCCTCGCGCCATGCGAGCTCGGCCACGTACCAGTCGAAGTATTTCAACGAAAACCGATGGTGGATGCCGACATAGGCCCGTTGGACCCGCGAGAAGAAACTCTCGACCTGGTTGGTGTTCGTGCCATCGTCGGTCTGATAGGCCTTTGAGTGGTTGACGCGCTCCAGCTTGTTCAAGCCAGCCAGGTCGTTATAGCTGCCATGCTCGTCAGCGAAGACCGTCGCCTCCCGCGACACGTGATCTCGAACGGCCGCCCAGGCTGCGTTGCTGTCTTCGTCTCGGATGATCCGGGTGAACGTCTGGCCTCCCAGTCCGCGCTGGCGGATCGCAAGAGCGCACAGACGTTTCATGTTCTGGTATTTCTTGAGGCGGCGGTCGATGCGATCCTCGGCCTTGTTTTCAGGACGGATGTGGCCGCCAGCGTACTTGCCGTCAATCTCCACCTCACCATCCAGCACCATCTCCTCCCTGCGCAAGGCGATCGCCTCGCGCAGCTTCATCAGGAGGACCCAGGCGGTCTTGTACTGAACACCGATTTCGCTCGAGAGCTGGAGCGCGGCCTTTCATTTCACCGAGTTCGCCGAGAACCAGATGGCGATGAGCATCTTCTTGAAGCTCAGCTTGCGGGCGTGGAAGACGGTCCCTGAGGTGACGCTGAATACGGCCTTGCAGGTCTTCTCGGTGCATTTGAAGCGGTTGCGGCTCATCGTGTGGCACCGCAGCATTCCGCACTTGGGGCAGTAAGGCTCGCCCTCCGTCTCGTGCCAGCGCAGGCGCTTAAACCAGTTGTAGGCAGTCGTATCCCGCATCTTGGCGAGATCGAGCACCGTCAGCGTTCGGCACTCTGGCGACAGCAGGAAGTGCTGGCCCTTGGGCGTGTCGTCGGGGTTCGCCATGGCTCAACCCCTCCGCCATCCGGAGGAAGGCCGGGCGTATTTCCAAGCCCCCGACCAAGACACTGACGGTCAACACCTCAGCGTGGGAGCGATGGGCAACGGCGGCGGTGGCGATGAGGGTCATGTTCAGGCTCCTGAAGTCGACGGCAGGCACAGCGGATCGGCGGCCGAAAACGGCCGCGGGGAGATCAGAGCTGTATGCGTATCATCCTGAACATGACCCAGGTTCTTACCTCTGCTTCTCGCAGAAGTCGATCGAGGGAGGATCAAATGGTTAATTTTTGACGGGAGTTCGAAGGCCTTTTAGTGGCGATCCGGGCGATCTCCGCGATTGCGTGCCCTGAAATTGTGCGAGCGTTTAAAACTACCAGAGACCGCAGTCGGCCCCACAAGGTCATCTGGCCTTGCTGTTGGTGCCTCCTGTTTTCTGACGATATGGCCCACACGGGGAATTCGTTCCGTTGCGAGCGCGGAACTGTAACATCTTCTCAACGTTATTTATTTCCGTCCTAGCTACCTTGCCCTTCTCGAAAGTAAGCGTCGCTGCCGACTTTCCAGCGCAGTTCCGGCGGATCGCCTTCATAACAGGGCCATCGATAAAGACATAATGATTCAGGTCGACGCAGTTGGCTGGTAATGAAGAAACGAGGTTGCCTTCGGCATCGCAGCTTTCCGTGTAATGATAGCCTTTAGCAGTCGCAGCGAGACGATTTAGGGCTGCTGACTCACTGTACAAGTCCCAGAAGGAGTAAGCGACAACCGCGATGACTCCGAAGAGCGCTCCGAGCCTTAAAAGGCCCAAAACTACGGTAGGTGCGGCTTCATCACCTTGCTTCATGCCCCTAGAACATTCCATTTGCCGCTCGTGGCTCACAGTCGCGGTGTGCTTCATTGATAAGGAGCGAGGGCAACACCGCTTACCATAAACCGATCCGTCTCCATCTATGTAGCTCGGAAGGCAGGGTCCGTCATGCGGGAATGTCAAGAGCAGTTAACGACATAGGGGGGGGTAGCGGACTGGCGCGCTTTCAAGGCGAAGGCTGCTACCAAATAGCGATGTCGCGATTGCTATTCTAATTCAATTAGATAGATCGCTGTCGGTGGCTTTTGCTACCTAATGCCGGACTTATGCGGTAGGGAATGATGTAGGGAATGTCGGCTAGCACGAGCTCGCGCGTGCTCTTGATACGACCAGGCCCACTGGCAGGGTATTCGGCTAACGCATCCACGGCAGTGACAATCCGCGCCACGACGCGGGCCGCCGCATCCGGATTGTCTTTCTCGATATACGCGCCCCGCCACAACGCCCGAAGCGTCCAGCGAGTACGCTTCCCACTCATGATTGGCGGGCAGATTTGAGGTACTTCCCGACGACTTTCGCCACATCTTCATCGCTGGCGAACTCCCCCCGGTCGGCCTCGGCCAATCCGGCTTCAATCTCGGCAAGCTGCCATTCCTGCTGCTCAACGAAGGCTTCGATGGCCTCGGCAGCCATGTGAG
Source organism: Ensifer sp. SSB1 (assembly GCF_016652895.1). NCBI lineage: Bacteria > Pseudomonadati > Pseudomonadota > Alphaproteobacteria > Hyphomicrobiales > Rhizobiaceae > Ensifer > Ensifer sp. SSB1. The sequence goes on along the minus strand of NZ_JAEPRP010000249.1, from coordinate 3,051 downwards.
AGCGGGACCGATCCAGCTTCTCAGCGAGCTGATCCAGCTTGCTCGCCGGTTCGTCTTTTATACGCACGTAAACGCTGTCACTGGTGCGTCAAGGTTCAAAACACTTCTTCAAAGCATCCGCTACGCGACTGATCCATCGGTTTTTCTGTGTTTAGAACGTCCTGGTGGGGCCTGTAGCTCAATGGTTAAAGCCGTCGGCTGATGACCGACTGCTTGCGGGTCCTGCCGGGCCCACCAATACACCCCACCTATGTTTCACCGCCTCCGCGATGGATTTTCGCGAACCAGTTTACCAAGCGCGCTCGGGCACGGGTCCGTGTGCGGGTCAATAGGATCACCTCTTGGGCTTGCGGTACGAAGGTGACGGACATCTGTTAGGAGCAGGAGCGATTGGTCACAAGTCCCCATGCAGCACGACGGGCCGTCCGTGGGGCGTCCGCAAATATGCGCGCTCCCAGGCGTCTCGCCGCTGGATTAGTTCATTGCCGGAAATCGCGTGTACTTGATCGAGGAGACTTTCGAGCGCGGACAACACGGCACGATAGTAGGTCTCGGTGTCATCCGACTGTCCGGCGAGATGTGCCTCGCGCAACTTCGCTCCCAGTGTTTCAGACCAATGCGCTCCTGATATTACGCCCGAAGCAACCAACAAACTTGCCATCGCGGAAGCCTGAGCATGCCACGGCTCGGCGAAAGCCGGTTCGCCGTCCCTTTGCGTCAGGTGGGCCGTCCTGGGATCAGATTCGCTCAAGATAGCTCTCCCAGAGATCGACGAAAACTTGATCGCGGCTGTCGTGGGCTTCCGGCCACAACTCGGACGCGGCAAAGCCAACCGTGTAAAGGTGCTCGCCTCTGGGCGTTCCGGCGGCTGACGCATCCGGCAGTACATGGGCGCCGTGATGCGCAATTACGCTTCCACGCCTTCCCCGGGCATAGGACGGCAATCGCGTATGTCCGGGATGTCCCATGGATTTGCCGCGCACCGCATCGCCCGCGACGAACAACGGCGGCGCCTCGGAACCAAGCGCGTAGCTGCGCGCGGACTTGACGTAGGCACGCGCCTCGTCCGCGGTTTCAGGCGGATAGCCAGGCTGGCGTACAAATGCCGACCGGCCGGCATCGAGTTCCTCCAATGTGAGATAGCCGGCATCAATCATCTGGGCTGCAATCGTCACCACCCATTGATCGAAGTATGGCCGCGTCAAATATTCGGCCGGAACGATCAACTCGCGGCAATGCCTGAACCAATCAATCGACCAGTCCGCATCGCCAGCGGCAGCCTGGGCAAGACCGAAAGCTCGCATTTCCCAATCCGAACGGAAGGGCCGCTCGTCATCCTTGCCTAAAATGGGGCCAAATCCTTCGCGCCCGCCCAGATCGTGAACGCCGTCCATCAGGCTTTCCTCCTGGTCGGAGAAAGATCCCTTTGCGTTCCGATCATAGAATTACGCGAGACCAGCTCTGCGAGCTGCTCTTCGCTCCAGGATTCCACACCGTTGGGCTGCTGCGGTATTACCAGATATCGTCTCTCGGACGTCGAGTCCCAGACCCGCACCTCGACAGTCGGAGGAATTTCCACGCCAAATTCCGACAAGACGGCACGCGGTTCGCGCACAGCGCGCGCCCTGTATTCGTTCGACTTGTACCACGCAGGCGGAATTCCCAGAATCGAGAATGGGTAGCAGGAACAAAGGGTGCAGACGACGAGATTGTGTATCTCTGATGTATTCTCAACCGCCTGCAGGTGACCCGTTCCGTGCCCAGCAAATCCGAACTGCTCGATTGCAGCGGTCGCATTTTCGAGAAGAGCCTTTTTGAACGACGGATCTCTCCAGGCCCGCGCCACGACTTTCGCCCCGCGCTTGGGTCCGATCTCATCGCGGTACATTTCGATCCAGGCGTCCATAGCAGCGGGATCGACGAGCCCCTTTTCCACGAGAAGGCTTTCGAGTGCTTTGGTTCTCAGCACGGACTCGGAAGGCACGTGCTGATGCAGGTCGTGATGGATATTGGAAATGCGTCGCGAATCGAAGCTTGTCATCGCCTTGCTCCAGGAGCCTAGTCTTCCAAATCAACTAGCGACCTCACCATTTTGAGGTGGGTCGAGGCGTGAATGATCGAGCGGTTTTACACCAAGGTCAAGCAATGTTGCACCGGCCACCACCATTCAATCGCATGAAACCCAGGAAGGCGAAGGTCTCTGGTTTTCGCTCACCACGCCTTTGTCGGGATAATGCGGAGAACCAGCCAAATTCCATACGCGACTTAATCGATGCTGTTTAGCCGGCACTTGATCGTCACCGAGGATCCGCAGACGCAGGCGATCCGCGAAATCAGAAAGGCGCTCGGCTCCGTAGGCCCATCGACAATAAGAACAGTGGCCGGTCGAAGATAATCTGGACCCAGGTTCATCAAAAACGGCCGACGCGTCCTATGACGGCGAGGAAACACCGATCGCGGCGCGGCCGTTCGAGGACCGCACCCCCGACAGCAATGCATCATATAGTGAGACGCTCTGCGAGGAGATCATCAACGGCCTTGCCAGGTTCAGGATCGTTCCGGTCATTGCCCGAGCCACATCGCTTGCATCAGCACACGCAGACGGAAGCGAGTCGAACGACGAAATGTACGGTGATGGGCATAGCCCCCGAGGGTAATTGACCCAAGCCAATAAGAGGATATCTACCAGCTCGAGCCGCCCTCCGCGGAGTAGCCCTGCGGATGTTGCCTGGGCGGCCCGGCACGACTGGGCCTCTGCCTGAGGATGGCAGAGGCTTTTTTCTACAAGGAGCGTCCGGGGCCTTTTTCTGTTGCAGGGATCCAGGGCCTTCCGTCTGGGCGTTCGAATTCACAGACACTGCTCAGAAGGTTCGCGATGCCTTGAAGGGCAAAGCGAATGAGAGCAACCTCTCACAGCCAGTTCAAAATGCCGCCGATCAACATAAGCGCGGCTCCCGACCAAGCAGGCATCCAGCGAGCCAACCGAGGAGCCGGCCACGGGCGGCGATTTGCTCGGCGGGCAGGTCTCGCCCCTTATCGATTTCACGCAGG
>NZ_JAEPRP010000246.1:0-7924 GCF_016652895.1 Ensifer sp. SSB1 | reverse complement strand
GCCATTGGCACGCCAGGTCGGCGTGCCCATCACAAAGCCCCGGCTCGCGGCCTGGGCCAAGTCGAAATACGAGACCGCGTAGCGCCGCAGCATCTCGCGCCCCTCTGGGCTGTCGAGCAGAACAAACGAGGAGAACAGCGGCATTTCGGCGCCTTCGTGGAAGATCAGGTCTGTCTCCATGCCCCCGTCGCTGATGAACGGATCTGGCGACGAAAACAGGCGATCAAGTATACCCATGATATCCTCCCCCGGGAGGATCATTGTAACAAATTTTGGCGACGCGGTCGAACTTGGTGGCGGGGCGCGACCGGGCGTCCGTCGGACTGTCGCCGACTCCGAAATCCCTCAAAAGCCTTCGCCAAAGGGATAAAACAGGCAACCGGCCTGACTATCGGCATCCAATTTTTGCACGCCGAAACACACTATGGCTCTCCACGGTGCGGTTTTCAGGGCTACCGTTTCCGCAAGCGGATGGACAGCGTCCACGAGTCAATTCCGGAGTGCCGCCTCAAGAAAGCTCGGATATTTGTGCCGATCAAGCAGTCTACTGAGCCGCGCCCGGCCGCTGGCAGGGCAGTCCAGCCAGGCGTCAGCCCGCTTACTTCGAGCAGCAGCTTCTCGCGGACGGCGCTCGCGAAGTCCTCCGCCGTGCGCACGGGGATCATAATTTGACACAGCTTCATCGACCACTTCGAACACATGTGTCATTGAGAACCCCCAAAATCCGCCTCGGCTGGAGTGACGCGGACATATTTTAAACTGGAGCACGCCTTCTTGGGACTAACCTCCTGGAAGAACCAGGTAACAACTGATCTCCGTAAGCGCGAATTTCTGCGCGCCTTCAGAAGCGCATTGCTCTGAGGCATGAAGTGTCCACCAAAAGATAGGTGGACACCAAATCATGGATGAAGATGCTCCTAAATTGCAAGTGCGGCTTGTTGGTCGCGACGGCCGCCGTCGATATGACCCTGCCTCAAGAGATCAGCTTGTCGCGGCGTGTTTAGAGCCCGGCGTTTCGGTCTCGCGGCTGGCGCTGGAACACGGCGTCAATGCTAATCTCGTTCGGAAGTGGCTGAAGAAGGCCAGAGAGGAGCGTCCTTTGCCTTTGGTCTCGGCGTTCGTTCCGGTTCAGATTGCTGCGGATATGCACTCGTCTTCTGCCAGCGATCGACTGACGAAGGCGGAGCCATTGGGCAAGCGCTTTCATGCATCCAAGGTGAGCGCGCTACTGCCGAACGGGGTCAGCCTGACGGTGGAATGCAGCGATGTTGATGGACTGGCGGCGATTATAGGAGCGTTGAGCCATGTTCAGACTGGGCGCTGACCTCAAGGTCTACCTGCATCGGGAACCGATCGACTTCCGCGCGGGCATCAACAGCCTTGCGGTTCTGGTGCAGGAGGTAATGGAGCTCGATCCCTTTGCTCCCGCGGTCTTTGCCTTTTGCAATCGCCGTCACGACCGGATGAAGCTCCTGTTTTTTGATCGCTCCGGTTTTGTGATGGTGCTGAAGAAATTGACGGAAGACAGGTTCCGTTGGCCCCGTCGGGAGGTGCCGGTCGTTGTGCTGACGACAGAGCAGCTCCACTGGATTCTCGACGGCATCGATATCGACGCGATGATCCGCCATCCGGTGCGGCAATATCAGATCGCCGGTTGAAGGTGACGAATTGAGCTGTTGACGCAAAGGGACGGTTCAGATTCAAGAATCGGATGGTACGAGGTGGCGATCCTGACATTGCAGCGCTGATGGCGCAGTTGGCGGCAAATGCTGCCGAAATCGCTGCGCTTAAAGCCGAGAAGGAAGCGCTCTCGCGACAGGTCGTCAAGCTGGAAGAGGAATTGGCACTCGCAAGGCTCCACCGCTTTGCCCCGCGCAGCGAAAAGCACATCGATCGCCTCTTCAACGAAGCCGAAGAGGCCGCAGACGAGGATGATCGTGATTATGGCGACGACGTCGCCGATCTCCCGGATACAGGCTTGCCGGCGGTCGATAGCACTGCGGGTAAAAAGCGGGGCCGCAGACCTCTGCCGGAAGACTTGCCGCGTGAGCGTGTCGAATATGACCTTCCCGACGATCAGAAGGCTTGTCCATGCTGCGATAGTCAAATGCATCGCATGGGCGAGGCCGTTACCGAGCAGCTCCATATCGAGGTCAAGGCAAAGGTCCTGCAGAATGTGCGGTTCAAGTACGCTTGCCGCCATTGCGATCGCACCGGGATCAACACGCCCGTCATGATCGCTCCGATGCCGAGGCAACCCCTGCCGGGCAGCATCGCGACGGCCTCGACACTGGCCTTCGCGCTCGTCCACAAATATGTCGATGGCACACCGCTCTACCGCGTGGCGCAGACATTCGAGCGGGCCGGCGTTCCGATCAGCCGTGGCGCTCTTGCTCATTGGGTGATCGGTTCGAGCGAGAGGCATCTGCACCGCATCTATGACGCTCTGAAACTGCGGTTGCGATCGCAGCCTCTCATTCATGGTGATGAGACGACGGTTCAGGTCCTGAAGGAAAAGGACAAGGAGGCCACCAGCACCTCGTATATGTGGGCCTACCGCAGCGGCGAGGACAGTGACCAGCCAATCGTATTGCTCGACTATCAGCCTGGCCGCAGCCAGATCCACCCGCAGACCTTCCTCGGTGACTACCGCGGCATATTGGTGAGCGATGGCTACACCGCGTGGCGCACATTGCATGGCGCAACCCATGTCGGATGCATGGCTCATTCCCGGCGGCGCTTCGTTGAGGCCCTCAAAGCCAGAAAGAAAGGTGGCGGCCCGCCGGAGCAAGCTCTCAGGTTCTTCGAGCAGCTCTACCGGATCGAAAGGCAGGCTCGAGGCGAAAAGCCCGACGTCGGTGAAACGCAGGCCGACTGCATTCACCGTTTCCGGCAACAGCACAGCTTGCCTGTCTTGACCGCCCTGAAGGAGTGGCTCGACGACATCGCGCCGAAGGTCGTGCCGGATACCAAGCTCGGCGATGCCGTCTCCTACACCCTGAACCAATGGGATTACCTGACGCGCTACACCAGCGACGGCAGGATGCCAGTCGATAACAACATTCTGGAACGCGACATCAGAGTTTTTGCCACCGGAAGAAAATCGTGGCTGTTCAGCGACACCGCTGACGGAGCCAAGGCCAGCGCAGTGATCTATAGTTTGATGCTGACTTGCCGCGCCTGTGGCGTCGACCCACTCACCTGGCTGCGCCACGTGCTCACTGAGTTGCCGCAGCGCGACGAAGCGGCCGACATCGGCGACCTGCTACCGTTCAACTTCTCCAAAACCTCTGCGGCCTAATAGAGCCGGATATCGCTACCGATGCCAGGGCGATTCAGCGGCGCCACAGCCGTCAATGCGCAGGGAAAATCGCGCTTACTGATCTCCAGCAAACACACTCTTTCAATTTCATCATAAAATCACGCCGGTACTTTGGGCTCACTACCTTGAACAAACTGCGATTCTAGCGGTGGGCCTTTTTTGGTTGCGAGAGGGTTTATCGATGCGGTTTCTCCAGCGAAAAGCCTCACACATCGAGGCGGCTAGATCGGACCTGACGAACACTTCAGTCGAAAACGTCTTCTGGGACTCGGAGCATGAGGCGGAGTTTACGATCGGCTGGGTTCGGATCAGCGTCGGCATTGCGCTGTTCCTAAGTGGTTTCCTGGTTTCATCTGAAACGACTGAGCTCTCGCAAGAGTACAATCTGCAGCAGCTTCGGTTAACCGCGCTAGCTACCGTTGTCGCATTTTTGATCCTGGGCGTTACATCGTTCCTGCTGGTTGTCACCCGACGGTTCAGACCTTGGTTGGCGTACGGCCTCGTGACCTGCGACGCCGCAATCATAGGTGCCAGTCTTTACTTTGCGCTGGAAGCCAGCCGCCTAGGGGGCAACTGGATTGTCGCCATCCCTAGTCTGTGGGCCGTACCTCTCCTCCTTGCGGTCGGGGCTCTTCGATATCGCCCCCTCGTTCAACTTTGGGCGACGTTCTTCACAGTAGCCGCTCTCCTTGGCGCTGCAAACGCCGTCGGATTCAACCTGAAAGGACTTGCTGAACCAACATCTTTTGGAGATTTGAGCGATAACATCGGGCGTCTTCTCTCACTGCCACCGTATCTCATGCGGGCTGTCATGTTGATGTTGATGGGCTCGATTACTGCGCTAGCGATGGCCCGCTCTCGACGCCTTCTTGTGCGGGTAGCGAGTGAAACCGCTGCACACGCAAACCTTGCCCGCTTCTTGCCCACCGAAATCGCGCCCTTCGTCGGTCAGACGGATGCTGGTCCATGGCGCCAGGGGCGCCGGCAGCATGGCACCATCCTGTTTGTAGATATACGAGGCTTCACCGCCTATGCGGAAAAGCTGGATCCAGGAAAGCTATCCGTATTCATCTCCTCGTTTCGGCGGCGCGTGATGAGAGCAACCGAGGCTTCTGGCGGAATGGTGGACAAATTCATCGGGGATGGCGCCCTGATTGTTTTTGGTATTCCGGAGCCGCAGAGCGACGATTGCCCTCGCGCAGTTGCGTGCGCGTACCGGATCCTTGAGCTTATCGATCTGTGGAACAGCAAACGTGGTTTCGACCCGCCTGTCCGAGTGGGGATCGGCATTCACAGCGGCGAAGTGTATTATGGGCTGGTGGGTGATGAGCATCGGCTTGAATTCACTGTGCTTGGCGACACAGTCAACGTGGCTGCCAAGATAGAGCAGGCGACAAAACGCTTTGACGCTTCGCTGCTTGCGTCTGAGGTGGTGGTGCTGCATGCGGGACACCAATACGCGTGGGAACCGGTCGGACGAGAACCCCTCGGCGGTCGCGGAGAGCATGTGGCTCTTTTTGCCGCGAAGGCATTGAAATCCGGCAAATGACCGAGGTTACTGGTCGGCTTCAAGGGTAGTTGGGAGCCCGCCACAATTTAATGGACCGTGTGCGGGTTCGAACCTCCATTCCTTATGGTTGTGCAATTCGAGAAGGATGGAGGGGCACATGATCACGAGCGCGCCGACTTCAAAAACCGGGGCCGTGCAATTCGAATTGGCAACGCGCGGCTGTTGACATTGACGGCGCTGATGTTCATGGCGACCATCGCTGCCGTGGGGAATCCCTTGTTGAAATGCCGTAGCAGCGCGAAACTCTCAGTATTGGTTGCTTAGTTGTGAGGCACGGAAAGTCTGAGTGGGCTGACCAATGTGACGATCTGGCGACGCTGCTCGGAATCCACAACTTCCAGATTACTAAGCCCATCAGGTCCTTCTCTAACCGTTATAGCGGTTGGCTTGTGAATGAGATGATCGAGGCCCTCCAAGGCGATTTCGAGCAAGTCACCTTTGTGGTCAAACGTGATGCCGAGCAACATCACTGACTTCGCTTGAATCTGGTCACCGAGATTCAGGCCGATCACTTCGACCAGAACGCGCTTGCCCTGGAGAGCTTTTGCAATCCGGTCAAAATATAGATGCCATTCAGATTTGGCTAAGACACGGCTAGTCATATTCACCACTCCTCGACGGCAAGCGCTTCTCTAAAGCCGACCGGCGCCCCTTGCCACATTTTGGTAACGACCACATTGTGTCAGCAGGGGCCGATGACGATTAAGTGTAGCCGGCGAGCGCGAACTTAGCTTTGTCGCCGATCAAACGCCGGGACTAATTTCGGCTCGCAGCCGTCACCATAGTATGGGAGATCCCTTTCTGGGTTCTCACCGCTAGCGCATCTTTGGCAACACCAAGCGCGTACGCCTGTTCGACCGGCCCTCCTCTTGTTGAGAACCAGGCAGATCACATCAGTGATGGTCAGTGACTGTGCGTCCCAAATCAGGCTGCATTGATCGGCATCAAAGACGCAAGCAGCGGTCCCCGATAACATTGCTCTATGGAAGGGCCAATGCGTTCGCTTTACGACGGTTTATCGGCTCGCCCGTTGAGAAGAAAACGGCAAGCCGCGTTCATCAACGCGGAACCCGGCTCGTCGACGATGTAACACCGACGACAGTTTAGAAGGGATCGCTCCAAAATGAAGCGGCTGATCTTTCTGAATGGTATTTGGATTTCCATCCTCCTACACATCGGCCATGTCGCCGCGGCTGATCTCGCCCAGGGACGCACAATAGCGGTTCGCTGGTGCAGCGAATGCCATATCGTTGCACCAGGACAGGGGCACGGCTCCGACTCAGTTCCGACATTCGCGGAGATAAGTCGGACGAAGGACTTTAACGAGGCCAAATTGTCGGCTTTTTTGTCGGCACCACAGCACTCACGGATGCCCAATCTGTCATTAACGCGTTCGGAGATTGGCGATCTTGTCGCCTACATCAAGGCCCAGCGCCCGCGATGATTGGCAGCCGAACAATGACCGGTGAAGCGCGTCATGCAACTTTCATGTTCTCGAGAATACAAGGCGCCGCTTAGTTTTCGGCTTCATCACAGATGTTCGCGAAAGCGCTCGGTCCCCGCACTCAAACTCGAACCGTCGCTAAGACCTCGGTGAAGTGTCACCGGCTATAATGACACTGCACCTTCAATCAACGAGGCAGACATGGCTGCAGAAATTGAACGAAAATTCTTGGTGCTTGATGATCGGTGGCGGCAGCAGGCTTCGGAAGGATTTCTGCTACAGCAAGCCTACCTTGTAGCGACGAAGAACAGAACGGTCCGGGTCAGGATTATTGATGCCAGGTGCGCCAAGTTGACGGTAAAGATTAGAAGCGGCCAAGCCAGACGCGAGGAGTTCGAATACGACATTCCATACGCGGATGCGAAGGAGATGTTTCAGTATGCTCAAGGTGTCATTGAGAAAACGCGCTTCGAAGTGGAACATCAAGGCCACACCTGGGAGGTCGATGTCTATTCCGGGCAGCATCGCGGCCTCGTAATCGCAGAAGTTGAATTAAGGGACCTCGCTGACAGTCCCGTTCTTCCCGATTGGCTCGGGCCCGAGGTGACTGGGAACTCACATTTTTCGAACCGGGTTCTGGCCACAACAAATGGCAATCCGTCGGATCTGAGGGTCGCTTCAGCGACCGACCAGCGTCCATCTTCAGCGGTGCGGTCTCAGGGGCGCGGTAAACAGGGCGAGTGATGGGTCGAAACGACCTGCATCGACCCGATGTTCTTACATGAACATGCGGCCTTTTTGACGGCCGTCAATGCTTTTCCCCTTCGGGCGCGGTTCAATATTGCTGTCAGGCGGTGAACGGCAGATTAGTCGAAACGTAAGGCGATCATGCCGCCCCCCATTTTCTGCACAGGCCGCCGACCACCAAACTTCATGCGAAGGAGAAACCAGCCATGGCTGAAACAGCAACTAAACTCCCCATCAAACAAGATGAAACCGCAACCCGGCCCCGTGCGGAATCGTGGGTGCCCTTTAATAGCCTTCGAGCCGAAATCGATCGCTTGTTCGATGATTTCACACCGAGCTTCTGGCGTCGGTCGTTTGGCCCCTCCAGTCAGCAATCATCCCTACTGTCGACGTGGGCGATCGCGCCTGCGGTAGATCTCGTCGAAAATGAGGCAAGCTACGAGATCACCGTCGAGTTGCCGGGCATCGAGGAGAAGGACGTCGAAGTGAAGGTCTCGAACGGAATTCTGACGATTCGAGGTGAGAAACAAGAAGCAAAAGAAGAAAGGGGCAAGGAATATGTTCTGTCGGAGCGACGCTACGGCACGTTCCAACGCAGCTTCAAAATGCCGGACGGCGTCAAGGCGGACGAAATCGCGGCAACCTTCTCGAAGGGAGTCCTCACCGTCACCTTGCCAAAGAGCAAGGAGGCTAGACAGAACGATCGCAAAATTCAGGTGAACGCGATGTGAGGATTGTCCACCGCTCCGCCAGCAGAACAAGCACTTGCGGAGCGGCGCATCCACGAAAGGAGGTGGCATGAAAGAGGCCACGCCCGCTGAGAGAACGGATCATTGAGATG
>NZ_JAEPRP010000248.1:6398-7959 GCF_016652895.1 Ensifer sp. SSB1 | reverse complement strand
TTGGACTCGACGACCCGAAGCTGACGGACGACCAGCTGCTCGACGCCATGCTGAAGGACCCGATCCTCATCAATCGTCCGTTCGTCGTCACGCCACTCGGCACCAGGCTTGCACGACCCTCCGAGGCCGTGCTCGACATTCTGCCGGACGCCTTCAAGGGAGCCTTCTTCAAGGAAGATGGCGAGCAGGTCCTCGATCAGGAGGGCAAGCGCGTTGTCTGAGACCTTTCCCGCCTTGCAGGAGCGGCATCTTCATCATCCTGACATCGACGCGTTGCGTCCAGCGTTTTCGACGCATAAGCCGCGCATCCTGATCCTCTACGGCTCGCTCCGGGAGGTTTCCTACAGCCGCCTGTTGGCGCACGAAGCCAGACGTCTGCTCGAGCGGTTGGGGTGCGAGGTGCGGATGTTCGATCCGAGGGGGCTGCCGCTTCCCGACGAGGCTCCGGTCAGCCATCCGAAAGTGCAGGAGCTGCGCGACCTGTCGCAATGGTCGGAAGGCCAGGTCTGGGTTAGCCCCGAGCGCCACGGCGCGATGACGGGCATCATGAAGGCCCAGATCGACTGGATTCCCCTGTCGCTGGGATCGATCCGGCCGACGCAAGGCAAGACGCTGGCGATCATGGAAGTCTCCGGTGGCAGCCAGTCCTTCAACGCCCTGAACCAGATGCGCGTGCTCGGCCGCTGGATGCGAATGATCACGATCCCCAACCAGTCGTCCGTCGCCAAGGCCTACCAGGAGTTCGACGCCGACGGCAGAATGAAGCCGTCGTCCTACTACGACCGTGTTGTCGACGTCTGCGAGGAATTGATGAAGTTCACGCTGCTGACACGGGACGCCTCGGTTCACCTGACCGACCGCTACAGCGAGCGGAAGGAGCATGCGGCCGAGTTGGAGAAGCGGGTGTCACTGACGTCGATTTAGTCAAAGGCCATCGGCAATGTTCCGATAGCGGTCATCTTGCAATCGCAATGGCCGCTATTTGGCCAAAGCGAACCAACGCCTTGTCCGCTTATGGCGGCCAATTGCAGCCTTTCGAAAGACTTACCTAGCGCCCATGACGCAAAACTATGCACGAGGCGATATTTCCAATAGGCTATTCAGCAATGGATGACGGGCGTCATCTGAAAGCATCCGTTGGCGAGGCACAAAGAGTGACCATACAGCTTCGATCAACCCTCACCTGTCCGAATTGCGGCCAGCGGGCTACGGAAACGATGCCCACCGACGCCTGTCAGTTTTTCTATGATTGCAATGGATGCGGTACGATGCTCCGGCCAAAATCCGGGGACTGCTGTGTGTTCTGTTCCTTTGGCGACGTGCCTTGCCCGCCAATCCAGGAGGCCAGACGTAACAACGGAGCCGCAAGTTGTTGCGTCGGCTCCTAAAGTGGGATGAGAGGCAAGGCTGACATCCCGTCCCTATTGGCGCATTCCGGGCGATAGACGAGCGCCCACGCTGCTCCCTCACGGACGCCGAGGAGTTCCACGATGAGCGAAGACGCCTTCAACATGTCGATCCGCAAATTCCTGAAAGAAGTCGGTGTCACCTCGCAGCGTAA
>NZ_JAEPRP010000248.1:0-6388 GCF_016652895.1 Ensifer sp. SSB1 | reverse complement strand
CGAAGAGGCGGTGCGCGAGGGGCAGTTCGGCGGCGAGAAGCTGAAGGTGCGCATGACGCTGACGGCGGAGGGCACCGGTCTCAACCACGTGGTGACCGGTGAGATCGAACTTCCATAGGTCTGGCGAAGCATAGATCGAAACGCCCAGGCCGATACTCATCAATGAGACGAAGATCGGTCAGGCATCGCGCCCGCACTTTGCCGGAAGCTTCAATCTCCCACCGAGCCAAGCCTACAGCCCGCGTACCACTGCCCCAAGGTCGTTCTCGACGTGCGTGACGTTGGTCGGACGGGACTTCGCGTGCGCGACATGAGCAGAACAACTGGCATCCGCACGTCGACGCTGCAATAATTGAGCTTCATCGAGGAGGCAATGATGCGAAAGAGTGCGCCGGATTTTAGCCTTGAGGGCAAGGTGACTTTGGTGACGGGCGCGAGCCGTGGCATTGGACGTGCCTGCGCACTTGCCTGTGCTGCAGCAGGCTCAGATATTGTCTTGGGGGTCCGCGATGTCGCAGCATCAGCGGGCCTGATCGCCGAACTTGAGGGCGCGGGACGAAAGGTTCTCCCCGTTGAACTCGACATTCCCAACAAGGCCCATATCGCGCAAGCCGTCGACGCGGCGGTTTCTGCATTCGGTCGGATCGACGTCCTTGTCAACAACGTCGGCGTGGCCCCGGGCAATCTCGCGGAACTCGTTGAGGAGAAGGACCTTGACGAGATACTCGATGTCAACATCAAGGGCACCTTCCTGATGACACAGGCAGTGGGCCGTCACATGATCGCGCGAAATGGTGGCCGGATCATCAGTATTAGCTCACAGGCCGGTACGGTCGCACTGCGCGGAGAGGTAATCTATTGCATGAGCAAGGCGGCAATTAATCACCTCACGCGCTGCCTTGCAGCCGAATGGGCACGCTATAATGTCACAGTAAACACCGTGTCGCCGACGTTCATCCACACGGATGGTACAGCACCGTTTCTATCCGATGCCGAAAATCGCAAAGCGACGGTCGATCACATTCCACTCGGCCGGATCGGGGAAACCGATGATGTGGTGGGTGCCGTAGTCTTCCTTGCATCGCCGGCTGCGAGCCTGATCACCGGCGCGAACCTGCTGGTGGACGGCGGATGGTCCGTCGGCTGAGGCCACGGGACCGAACTCGAAAAGCGCGTCAAATTGATCTAGAGAAGAAATGCTATCAGCCGTGCCGCCAGACCTTCACGGCTGACAGCAACAAGATCACGGCGAGTGCGGGAAGGAGGATCGAATTCGGGACAATGCCGAGGAGTAGGCCGCCGACAAACGTGCCCACCACCGATCCCGAGGCCATGATGAGGACGAACACCCTGTTGCGACCCAGAACCGAAAAGCTCTGGTCGCGGCTGTAGCGAGTAAAGCCCACGAGCATTGTGGGAAGGCTCACCGCCAGTGAGAGGCTACCGGCGAGCTTGATGTCCGCGCCGAAGAGCAGAACCAACGTCGGAATGAGCAACTCGCCCCCGGCAACGCCCAGCAGCGACGCAACGATGCCGATCACGAAGCCGGCGGATACTCCGGCGACAATCTGCCAGTTTCCGATCAGAAGCGGTTGACCCGCCGAGGTGCCGTGGCCAAGCACCAGCACGACGGCGATCGCGACAAGAAGAACGGATATCACCCTGAAGAGGGTCTCAGATTTCAACCGTGTCGCCCATCCTGCGCCGAACCAGGCACCGATCAGGCTTCCTGCTAGAAGGTTCAGTACGATCGGCCAATTCGATGCGATCTGGCTGAAAGGGATCGTGCCGGCTCGAAACGGCAGGGCGGAGGATACGACGACAAGGCTCATTGCCTTGTTCAGGATCACCGCCTCGAGGGCCGCAAAATTGAATGCGCCGATGAGCAGCGGCAGACGGAATTCCGCCCCTCCAAGCCCTATCAACCCGCCGAGTGCGCCGATGATGGCTCCGCCGCCGAAAGCGGCCGGATGACTTCGTGACGTCGTTGATTTGATCGTAGTGTTCACGGAGGCTTGGCTTTCATGGCGGTGATCCGCGGACCCTTATGTACGCTCTTCCATCATCAGGCAACGCGGTCGCGACGCACCGATGAGGCGACAGCGATGAACGCCAGGATTCCGAGCGTACCCAGCGTGGCGATCACGAAAAGCGAGATGGTTGTCCCGAAGTGGTTCATAGCGGCCGCGAACGCAAACGGGGCGGCCGCGCCAGTCGCCAACCTTGCCGCAGCCATCTTGCCCGTGATCGCGCCGTAGCCAGCGGACCCGAAGAGATAGAGCGGGAGGCTCCCCTGAGCGATGCTGTTGATCCCTGACCCAAGACCAAGACAGATGGCGAAAGCCACCGCACCGGGCAACCAATCACCTGACACCCCGAGTATTACCGCACCGACGACCATCAGCGCCGCAGAGACAATCGCCAGCGCGGGGGGCGACAGGCTCTTTCCGAAGACCATGTTGATCAGACGGCTCATGACCTGTGCCGGACCGAACAAGGAGCCGATCACGACCGCCGCACCGCCCAGTCCGATCGCACCGAGCATCGGCACCATGTGGGCGAGGATCGCGGCCAGGGTGAAGCCCGAAAGAGAGAAGCCAAAGGAGACCAGCAGCATGCCACGGCGACGCGCCTGGGGTTCGAGAGCGCCGACAACGACCTCGCGGGTTCTTGTCTCGTCCGTCTTTGAACCGATCCTTCCGGCACGCATAATCCAGTAGTGCAATGGCATGCAGACGATAAGGTTGAGGGCGGCGAACACCAGATAGATTTCGCGCCAGGACAGGTATCCGGTCAGCGTCGCGGCGATCGGCCAGAAGATGGTGGAGGCAAAGCCGCCGATGAGTGTCAGGTAGGTGATGCTGCGTGATGCCGTTCGAGGTTCGCTTTCGACCAGCGTCGCGAAGGCTGCCTGGTACTGGACCATCCCGGAGGACACCTCCAGCAGAACGATCGCAAGGGCGAAGAGCGATACGGACGGCGACCATGCACACAGCGCCAGCGTGAACGCCGCAAGAACCGACCCCAGCGTCATCACGGTCGCTGCGCCAATCTTGTCCATGTGCCTGCCGATGAACGGGGCGGACAGGCCGCCTATGAACAGGGAGACCGAGAAGACGGCGAAGACCCGCTCCAGGCTGATGCCGAGGTCCTTGGCCATTCCGGGGGCGAGGATGCTGAAGGAGTAGTATAGGGTGCCGTAGCCGATAATTTGCGTAACACCGAGAGCGGAGACGATGCCCGCGGGAACCTTGGTCGTATGCAATGACGTATTCCTTGACGGCCTATGCTTCGCTTGAACAGCAACTGGCGGATCGCTCGATGGACCCGCGGATGCGGGGGTGTCCCGCGCAGCAGTCTTCCATCAGGAACGTCACCAGATCGGCCAGCGTGTCGTAACTCGCGCTGTAGACGATCGAGCGCGACTCCCGGCGCTGGGCGATGAGGCCGGAGCGCTCGAGTTCCTTGAGATGAAACGAGACGTTTGATGGAGAAACGCCCATGCGTTCGGCAATCGCGCCGGCGGCCAGACCTTCAGGTCCGGCAACCACCAAGGTCCTTACGATGGAGAGCCGGGTCTCCTGCGAAAGCGCGGCGAAGGAAGAGAGGGCTTGACGATCATCCATATTTTAATAATCCTTGAATTATTGAAATCGAGGATAACCGCAAATGAGCACGATCGACAATAGCCAATCCGACAAAACCGATATCTCGCTTGGGGAGTTGCTCGGCAGAGCCGCAGAGACACCGGACCTGCCCTTGGTCTTCCTGTATGACGGAAAGCCCGTGAAGCCCGGCTATCACGTGACAGAGGTCAAGGCTGGCCAGTTCTCCGCGCTTGATTGCGGAGCAAATCCGGAAGCCTGGTCGGAGATTTTCGTGCAGCTGTGGGACATCGAGGAGGGCGAGCGGACCCATATGACAGCCGGGAAGTTCTCAGCCATCGTCCGCAAGGTTTCCGAACACGTTCGTCTCGACGGCTCTGCCAAGTTGACCTTCGAAGTCAGCGATGGCGTCCGGCCGATGCAGTTGTTCTGCGCGAACGCTCCTATCAGGGAAGACGGCGCTCTCCATGTCGCGTTGACGCCGCGTCCCGCGAGTTGCAAGCCTCGGGACCGTTGGCTGGCAGAGCGAACGTCCACCGAGAACCCATGCTGCGGCTCTTCGGCGGACAGGAAGTGTTGCGCTTAGTCAAGCCATGTACGCTTGGGGGATCAATTCGGGACCTTGGCGTCAAGAAGTTCGGTGTCCGCTTGTCGTGTTGGATGTCCTAGCGGCGGACAGTCCGATTCCGGCCCCTAAGCCGCTTTCAAACCCTCGCCTTGAAGGGAATCGAACCTTCCGCCCAGGCTTTCGCATGCGATAACTCCTGGCTCAGCGCCCGCGGAACCTAATTCTTTCGGGTGACTTTTCGCGCGTCCTCCGCGCGTTCTACTATCTTGGCGGGAAATCTGGAGAGGGGCATGCACTATCGCCAAAGGTCGGTGCTGTTCGCAGCGCCTTGGCTAATCATCGGAGCGGCCGCAGTAGTCGCTTCGGGCGGTATAACCGTTGCAGACTTCGAAAAGCCTACACTGCTGATCGCCGCGCTGTTTATCGGCCTCCTGATCGGCATGGCCATTGAGCAGTTCCTAGCCACGATGAGAAGGCAGGCGTGGCGGGAGAAAAACAGATCACGCTGGGAAGAAAAGCTCAGCAATGAGGGCATCATACCGGGGCCCTGGCTTCAGAAGCCAACTGCGGAATCATTGAGACCCGTCGACGCCACGGATCAACTGCGTATCGTGATGCGCTCGCATTTCACCATTCAACCGCTGCTCAACAAGAGCGAAGCCCGAGTGTTTCGGGAACTCGACAGCATCGTGATCGCTTGCAATCCTTATTGGCAGGTAATGGCGCAGGTTTCGCTGGGTGAGATCCTCCGAAGCACCGACGCAGACGCCTACCGTTGCGTCAACTCCAAGCGTGTCGATCTGCTGCTCGTAGACAGCAATTGCCAACCGCGGCATGTCATCGAATACCAGGGCGGAGCGCACCACCAAGGTGCCGCGGCCGCGCGCGACGCAGTAAAGAAAGAGGCGCTGCGACGCGCCGGGATCGGCTATTACGAGGTCGTGGCTGGCCAAACGACACCATCGGAACTCAGGCGCTTGGTCGAGAAGCTGGTGGACAAGCCGAGTGTCACCTAACGCGCCCTCATCACGAATGCCCGCACGGTCGAGCTCCCTCCATTGGAGGAAAACATTGCCTTGGCTTGATGGAAGAATCGAGACGTACCCGAGATGATTTCCAATTTCGAGGCAGTTCGCGAAAATCTATTTCCGGCCAGCCACGGAGCGATCGAGGACTGGAATGCGTTCCCCTGGCATCGTGACCGAACCAACAGAATCCAGGCGCACAAGGCACATTCCTCGCAAGCCATCGCAATCGACGTGTTCGGCACACTCAAGATGAGCACCGATCGCGACCGCATCCTCGACGCCATAGCCGAGCGTGTGGGAGTGGTGCCGGGCGGTCCATGGGCGATAACACTCGAGTGGACGGATAGCGATCGGATGCTGGGAGAACCGAGGCCTACGCAAGTCGACGTGCTTGCCGTAGGCTCGATGGCCGCGCTCGTTATCGAGTGCAAGTTCACCGAACCCGGAGGACAATGTAGCCAAACGGCTGTGTCGCGCTCGAGCGAACGACAATGCAACGGAAGCTACGCTGACCAAATCAACCCGCGTAACGGCGTCCGCGCGAACTGTGCTCTTACAGCGAAGGGCATTCGGTACTGGGAATACATCCCTGAGGTCTTCGCGCTCGATCCGGGCGTTGATCATACGCCCTGCCCATTTAAGGGAGACGCCTATCAGTGGATGCGCAACGCAGTGCTGGCGGCAGCGATAGGCAAGCACCGCAACCTTCAAGCGGCAGCTCTCGCAGCCTTTGCCGACCACCCCAGTTTCCCGACAGCGCAGAAGGTAAAGCGAGGCTTGGTGGATCCCTGTCTCGCTGGCCAAGCGGCGATCACGCCGATCTCCTATCAGGAGATCATTGCGATCGCTTGTCACGTCGGCCTGGACCAAGGACTTTGGAACGGCCTCTCTGCATGGGTCGACCATAAGATCGCTAGGGCGGTGTCGCGAAGATCGGACTTCCAAGAGGTTTCAAATGGATGCTGATATCTGGGATCGAGCCTTCTATGACGACGGCGAGTGGGTTTCCTGGTCCGACGTGGAAGAACAGCTCCGATATCACGAGTGGCGAGCGAAATATCCCAATGCGACAATATCGCTGATCCCGTATTTTCAGGATCTCTTGTCACTGGCAGAAAGCTACCACATTGAGACAGGTCGTCATCTCAATGTTTACGGAGACATTGGGTAACTCTTCGGCGCCATCA
>NZ_JAEPRP010000247.1:4336-8005 GCF_016652895.1 Ensifer sp. SSB1 | reverse complement strand
GAATCGACAACCGCCCGTAAATCCGACTTGGTGACAACTCTTTCTTACCGGAGAGTATTCACGCCGCGACCTCTTGGTCTGGTTGCCAAACATGTGGCTGGTAATTCATCAAGGTCTGGCCATCAGCACTCCGGCTGAGCTCGATCGTGATTAGCCTGTCGTTCTGAAACGCTGGGCTCAACTCCAGTGCGAGGTAGTCGAATAAAGGCCTTTCGTGCACTGCCACGATGATCTGACGTTGTGTTTTTGATTTAGCCAGGGTGCGCAACAATGCAGCAAACTGCGCAATATGTACCTCGTCCATACTTTGAACGGGGTCATCAATCACCAGCCATGGCAGATCGGGCGCTACGGAGAGATGAAGAGCGAGAAAGAGCGTTAGAGCCGCAGTGTTCAGATTACCGGCACTAAGCATCGCGCGTGGATTCCCGCCTTTGCCACCCGACCGATACCACGTTTCAAGTATGGCCTCGACTGGTCCTCCGTTCGTTTCCGGCACTGCGAAGGCCGGAACGAATGGCTCTTCAGGTGCCAATCGGACGAACAGATCACGCCAGACCCGGTTGAGCGAACCATTGAAAACCTTTCGAACAATAGCCGTCCGCGCTTCACCTGCGCGTTTTGCGAGTTCGCGAGCGTCTTGAACTATAGCGTCCGCGCGCCCCTTCGCGGCATTCAGCACATCGATGCGGCTTTGAGCTGCAGCGATCGCGGATGCAACGGGTTCACGGGATACCCTAAGCCGGTCAATTTCCAATGAGTTGCCGGTCATTTCTCTTCGAAGGGTCTGGTTTGACGCGTACGCCGAAATCAGACGCGACACTTCGGCCGCGAACCGCACAAGAGCTGGTGCCACCGCCTCGGTTGCGCCCACCGGGTCGAGGGAAAGTTCTGACGCAAAGCGGCTCAAAGACTCACGAAGGACCGTGCCGCTCTGGTCAGCAGCGGCCAAATCGGATAGCGCACGCGATGCCGCCGCCGCGGCGGCCAGTCGCTGTTCACCCTCCACCATGCCGTCGGACATTTGTTGAAGCGCGAGATCGGCCTCTTGAAGGAGAGCCTGTCTCGTCCTGAGGGCATCGCGTCTTTGTTGGTCGAGCATTTGACCTCGGACCTCACCAAGCTGCCTTTCTGCACTTGAAGCGGTGGCGAGCGTAGTTGCCCGGTCTTGGCTCAGCGCCTGCAACTGACCCGCCGCCGCGGTGAGCTCCGCTATTCTGGCCGAGACATGCGCATGCAAAGAAGTGTCGGATGTCTCCGTGTAGTCCCGCCCGCAGACGGGGCAATCGTCAGTGTGGATATGTGGCAATACGCTGCTCAGCGCCTGGGCCAACACACCGGCCTGGGTTGCGAAACCCGATATTTGTTGCTCAAGCGCCTGGACTCTGGCTCTTGCTCGCGCGATCTCGCCCTCAAGGTGAGTTACACGGGTCGCAGCTTGTGTATCACTGGCGAGGACGGCCGTGCAGCGAGCCAGTTCCTCCTTTACTGCACCCTTTGCCGTAGAGTGAACGTATTGCGGCCCATTGGAGGTGAGTGGCGGCAAGTCTGGAAAGAGGGGAGCAAGGCGTTCAAGCAGGCGCGCTAGCTCGGCGCCGCTCGTATCTTGCCAGTCAAGCAGCGCCCTGTGAGCCGCTTCGCTTCGTGGCTCGGCTGCCGCTCGCTCTCTGGAGGCATCAGTATAGGCGATCTGCTGCCATTGCCTTTCTGCAACCTCGATCTCGCGCTTGATGTTGGTCAATCTGAGGAGTTCCTGCTCCTCGAATTCGGGTGTGATCGATAGCACGTTGGCCCGTGTGGGATCAGCGGACGTCAATTGCGACGAGCGCTCATTGTTCAGCTCAGAGAGTTCCCTTATCCGAGCATCGGTGGCGGCCAATTCGCTGCGCAGCCGACCGATTTCCTCTTCGAGTTGCGGGACGGCATCCCTTGTCTCAGCATAGGCCGGAACGCCGCCCCGCAGGCGACGGACGTCCCCGGCGTCGTGCAAGCCGTCTATGATAGCATCGAGATGATCGAGGCGGAGGAGATCTTTGACAAATCTCGTCAACGCTGAATCGGTCCGCTTCGGGGAATCCTGGTAAAGTTCCAACAGGCGGCCGAGCGAGGACTGCGCCAGAAAGCAGCGCTCACTATAAAAGCGCGATAGGTCGGTGTTGAGCAGGGCTCCGCCCGAAATTCCGTTTGCATTCACCGCAAAGTGTGCGTCATTTACATCCAGCCCGTTGGTCTGGATCTGCACGCTCGCCGACTTGGCGTCCTTGTGCACCAAATGGCTGGCATAGTCCGGATCAACGCGCTGAAGCGATGCTACCGACCCCGTCAGCGCCAATTCAATGCCCGATAGCAGGCTTGTTTTTCCAGCGCCATTATGGCCATGGACTAGAACAATCGGGGCATCAAGAGGAACCGAAATGCTTCCCCTGATGCTGCGGAAATCAGTGAGGGTGACGGACTTCAGTTGCGCGGGGCTCATTCGAAAATCCCTCCTGCGAGGTTAGGGCGTTTATCCGCGCCCGGGGCATCGGCGTCGGGAACCTTCAATGAGGCGTTGAGGAGCTGGTGCAGACGCGCCTGCACCGTGTCTGCGCCTTGCGCGCCCAGCGACACCAGGTCGACAATGCTTTTCTCGAGATCGGTTGAGCGTTTGACTATCGCCTCCAACGGTTCCGCAATGTCATTGCTCGGCTCCGGCAGCGCCAAGGGCAACAGCACCGCCAACCAATTCTGAAGCAAAGGGTTATCTTCTTCCGTACCGATCACACCGGTCGCCAAGACGCGGCACACCTTGGTCATAGCATCCAGAACAGAAGCCTTCGGCTTGGGACCAACAAGAATGGTCGTCAAGGGTCGCTTCGATCGTGCAACGTCAAGCGCCCGCGCAACACCTTCCACTTTACGCAAAATGCGTACATCGGCCTCAAATGCAGTATCCGCGACCAGGATCAGGTCAGGGGACGGGTTCTCGCCGACCAATGCTGCGGGGACCTCAAACGAAAGACCGGCAATCAAGAGCGGAGACGGGAGTCGTCTATAACCAGAAACAGTTAAAAGCTCCACGACGCCTTCTACGGGAGTAGAGGCGGTCATATCACTGCCTCCTCGCGAAAGTGTTGCAAGAGGTCATCTGCGGAGCTCGCACCCTGCAGCAAGTCGTAGATGCTCACCTCGCGAAGTCCTAAATGACCTGTGCGACCTGGAGAACTTCGTGGCGATCGGGTCATGGTTGGCGGTTTCTCAGCGCTGTAGATGAGTATGGCGTCCTCGTCGTCAACGATGTGCCCGTTCTGCTGTAGGCGAATTGCGGCTCGCCCGTTAGCAGCCAGGACCATCTTTGTCCTGGCTATGGCGGTTGAGACCTGCACGACTCCGTCGGATGGATTTGACGGGTCAATACCGTGGAGCGACCAAAGGCCGTTGTCTATACCCAATCCGAGAAGGCCAGCGACAACGGCTATTTCAGCCAACCCGCTAGAAGGGATGTTCTGGTCCCCGGCAATCTGATGCAGCGGTGTGGTTGTAAGTGGGTTGTATCGGCGCGGTGCGGTGCCCGCCGATCCATCCCGGAACATCGTCATAAGACGCGAGGTCTGGTCAACGAAGGACTTGACGAACTCCATCCGATCGCCGCTGTCCAGATTAGCGACGTGGTTCCGTAGCGAGACGATG
>NZ_JAEPRP010000247.1:0-4326 GCF_016652895.1 Ensifer sp. SSB1 | reverse complement strand
CCTTGCTTCACAGTTCTCTTAGCGTCCGTATCCAATGTCCCCTCGACCATGTCGACCATGTCGCTCAGTTTGTCGCAAAGCACAGATAACAGGAGCGCCATCAGAAGCGGGTTGGCATAAGATTTAACCAGCGACTGTTGATTGATCTGATCTCGTGTCCCCGCGGTGTAGATTTGAGGATAGACGTTCCTCAGCAACGCTTCTTGATCAGCGCCCACCTGATCGCCGGAAAAAACAAAGCTTGGTCTTTCGCCGGGCCACGGCCATCGCATCGTAGCTTCGGCAGTGGCGAAAAACGCCTGGATGTTTGAGTCCTGAGCAGACAAGCCCATCATCAGGGTCGGCTTTGAAACAGCAATATCCATGAGGCGGCCGATAACAGCCCTATTTTCGGGTGCCGCTGCCCAGCGATTGATTTGCGAGAAGCGGGCGACGAGAAAGGGTCGATAGTCAGTCTCGTCGGAAACCGCAAGAACTGCACAGCCATGAAACTTGACCAGTTGGGCAGCCAGCTTTGCCTGGCGAAGATCCTCGGATCTCACACACACGACCAGCTTCGGTATACCTCCGGTGAGTTCGTCTATTGCTTTCTCGACAAGCCCATCCCAATTCGCCGTAGCGATATCGGAAGCGGCACCTTCTAGCACTAGCATTGCCATACACAGATGCTCAACATCAGGATCAATTGCCGGGTTTGCAAACGTCGCCGCTACGTTGACACCTTCCCACAACAAATAGTCCTCTGGGTGGCCCGCAACGGTTATCTCGAGCAATCGGGCATAATTGTTGGTGAGACGCCCAACGATGGCGGCTTGATCCGGCCAGGCTGCAAACGCGATTCCGGTATTGGTCCTTCCCCACTCATCATCGGAGAGACCCGCAAGCCTAAGAGCCCGATTTAATGCCGCTGCAAAAGCACATTCGGCGTTGGTGCCGTCAATCCGTTGCCGAAGGAATTCAAGAACCCGCGGGATGATTTCTTTCAAACCATCCACTTTTCCAAACGAGATGCCAGAACCGAGCCAGAATGCATACCGATCCTCTGCGACCCCGGTCGCCACGGACCGGAAAGGGCCGTCCAAGATATCAAGCGTCTGTCGGATGGAAATTTTGGATGCGCTAGGCGCGAGTGCCATGTTTAACTTCCGTCGAAGATTTGTAAGCGAACCAGGTTCAAAGCAACTTATCCGCTAAGTGGTAACAATTCACTAGATCAACCGTTGATGAGGAACGAAATTCATACCCTCTCCGCGGAGAAAAATAGCCGCCGCCCATTTTCATGGCTTTATCGAGAATGACCGAGGTGCACGTACACGTTAAAGTCAGAACCATCCGTTTGAAGGTTGAACTCGAACTGATGGTCACCGAAAATCGGCGAGGGACCGTGTATCCCGTGCTCCGGTACCTGCTCTCAAACGCAGATTGCCGATATTGATCAGATGCCTGAAAACGCTGGCCTCTGGAGATTGAGAAACCTGGGGCGGTTCAAAAATCGCCCGGGCTTAACTGCGCTCAATGAAAGTTCCGTAGCAAGTCAATATCGGTTCCAACAAGCCGACACTCTCCTCAAAGGCGTGGTTTGATTCTTTCGGGTACATTGTACGCCTGGACGGTGATCGTGATCTCTCTGTTCACATCATCCTTATGTCCAAACAGGTACGTCCAACTGCTTTCAGAGCGCTTGCGGGTCATCTTCTTGAAACTGGGATGGCTGGGGGTCGCTTCCTCGATCTTCGCAAGAACCCCGCTAAAGTCCTTGTTGCGGTTGAAAACAAGGACGGCAGCCTTCGTGTCTCTCCAACTCAAATAGGACAAGACCTGGTCCAAGGTCTCGAGATAGCCTTTTTCACCCGTCCAGAACTTGCACTCGCCTACGAAGATGTTCCTTCCATTGACTTTGATGAGAATGTCGGACTTGCCCTCATAATTGAAGGTTTCACCGGTTGCGTCGCCCGAAAAGTGGCCATTGAGTTGGACCAAGAAATGGGTCCGTAGGCTCTCTTCGTCGATTTCTCGAAACGCGGCAGGACTTTGCTCCATCACACCGACCATATTCTCCAATACGGACAGAATATGCTCGTAGTCTTCATTGCTGAGTATTGGCTCTGGCTTGAAGGGCTCGCTCGAGGGGACAGGCTTGGGCACGGTGGCGCGAATCTTGCGGCGCACGGATGGAGCAGCGAAGGTCTGGCTTGCACCCGGGCGCTCTTTCATTTTGAAGCCCAGTCCCGCGATTAGGGATTTGTCTCTAAGCAACTTCTCCTTGCGCTGCTCGATCGCTTGCGTCGCCAAGCTTTCCAGGCTGCTGTTATAGGACCTAGCGTCGTTCGCCAGCCAGCCAAGATGTTCGTTGATCGATCTCACGACTCGGTCGATTTCTTGTCTCACCCGTTCAGGACTAAGATCAGCTCCCGTGATGGAGAATGAAACAATGCCATCTCCAATGACCGCTCGTGGATTGTTGAAATTGCGCGTCGTAGGCTGGATATCAAATCCAAGCTTGTTGCCGGTAAAGGGGATCTCAACGTCCACGGATGTGCCCGTGATGTAGTAAGGCCGGGACCGGTCGCTTATCCATCTATCGGGATCACGGCTCACATCGATTTGGGTCTCACGTTGATCGACCACTAGATCGTCAGAGTATATCTGTGGCACGTCAAAGGCCATTTCGCTCGCATAATATCGTGCTAAATCAGTGGTCGACGTATTTAGTAATTCGTCGCCACTTTTTCGTTCGATGGATTCGAGGAGCTGCTTTTTCCATTGCTCTTGTGTCGCGAACCAATCTCCCTTGTTAAATAGAAGGTCGGGCACAGCATTCCGATAACCGCGCATTTGTAGACAACCCCAAACGTAACACTCGGTAAGAGTGTATCCTAACGTATTGGCTATCGAGTTTGCTTGAAGAAATCGAGTTGCGCACAGGAATATTAGGAAATCGATATCTCCTGCCCACTGACTAAGGGATACCCGCTGGGCCCCCCGCGTGACCTCACCTGCCAGATGAGGCCACTGAAGTGCGTGAGAGTCGTGTCTCCAGGTGGCACACGAAGTCTGGGATAGACCGGCGCGATTGCACGTCCAGATGTGGAGGGGATATGGACAGCGCATCGCCGACTGCGTTGTTGCTCGATGTTTTCGCGATGTCGCTCTGCAAACGGGTTCTGTGTTCGTATCGCCATCAAGGCGAGGGAAAGGAGACATCCGGACTGGGCGGCATGTTGCCAGCTTCCCGTCCTCTCAGCCGGGTGGAGAGTTCGCGTTATTGCCGTTGATCTGAACGCCCAGGACGCATCAGGAGTGGACACTTGGCCAGTGCGATCCGAGCGTCTCAACTCGGGCCGTTATCGGACTGGCTGCTTACAGCGCATGACCCGATTAAGCAGGCTCGGGCAACGAGGCGAACACTGGCTCTCCGCTTGATTTGGCGAACGTTAGCTCCAAAACGTCGCAGTGAATCAGAGCGCCATGTGTGAGTCTTTGCCGCGGCGAATCCTGCCCGACATAGCGCGCGGCCGGGAAGCGTTCGATGACGAGCCCAGTAATATCCACACCGCGCGAAGCACCTAGCCGGTTCAACATAGTAAGAAAGGAACGATGCGCGGGCCGATCAGAGGTTGGAATCGCATCGAAGGCATTTTTGCTCGAATCCGACCCCTCTATTATCGGCACGAGGAATTCGAGCTCATCTGGGAAGTAACTGTCGACGAAGCCCGATTGCCGCTCGCGTACCTTCCCGATGGACCAGGCGTCGGCCTGAATGGAGACTTGCTTGATGGGCGCGTAGACCTTCCCAACGCGACAAGCCTTGTCGAAAGCTTCCTCAAGGCTCAGCCAATCACGATCGAAGCTGATCGAGGCGATCAACGTCGCATCACCGTCAAAATCGGCGACGCGGCGAGCGATGATGCGCTGCTGCTGCCCCACTGGGACCGATTGCGCGGCCAATGCTGCCTGTTGGGTCGCCCAGCCCGCAAGCAGCGCCGTTGAGCGTGGAGGTCCAAAGGATCGACGTGGTCCAGCCGGCTGATAGTCGATCGCTCCCCAAAATTCGTTGGCGTACTGGTTGAAGCCTGCAGTTTCGCGGAACATGCCAACGGCGCGAACACCTCGCGCCGCCACGCCCGATATCGCCGCGAGGCCCGCGGATGGATCATCGGGGTCGATGAAGGTGAGGCGCGGCGCTGCCTCGGCTATCTCTGCCTCGACCGCTTCGATTGATACGTTAGTAGACTTGTTGAGATGCGGCAGCGAGATGCGCCGCAGCCAAGCGACACGATCCTCGTCGAACCAGTTGCGCGAGTGAATCTTCGTCACCTGCCCTGC
>NZ_JAEPRP010000245.1:0-8065 GCF_016652895.1 Ensifer sp. SSB1 | reverse complement strand
CTACCACGATGCGGTCGTGGCGGAATTGGTAGACGCGCAGCGTTGAGGTCGCTGTGGGGCAACCCGTGGAAGTTCGAGTCTTCTCGACCGCACCAAAAGAACCCGGCTTCGGCCGGGTTTTTTGTTTTTTCGCCGGTACTTAGCGTCCTAGCGCCAGCACGCAGCCATGCGAACTTCAACAAGACTTTCCGCCGCGCGTGCATATCCTCCTCGCGCCCGACACAAGGATAAAGAGCACCGCCACATTTCGCTACACGGTCGAAATGGCTTGGAATGTTATTTGGTGCTAACATACGCCCGGTGTTCCAGTGCGAGGGGCGGGCTGGAAGCGCTTTGCTGAGCGCGGCCATGGTTGGCGGCCCTCGCCAATGATGAAGCCCTGTTTGCTCGGGAGGTTTTCTTGGTCGGCGATCTCAAGACTGTTGCCGATACGATCCTCAATACTGTCGTCAACGCGGCTGATGGTGTGCCTGGCGTTGTTGCCGTGGTTACGGACAATCGGGGCGATATCTACACGGGCGCGGCCGGAAAGCGTGCATTGGGCGGCACTGAGGACATGACCGTCGAGAGTGTTTTCGCGATCTTCTCGATGACGAAGGCGATCACAAGCACGGCTTGCTTGCAATTGGTCGAGGAGGGCAGGCTGGATCTCGATGCACCGGCCAAGCAATACGCACCCGAGATCGGCAAGTTGCAGGTGATCGAGGGCTTTGATGCCTCCGGGAACCCGAACCTCCGCCCGCCCAAGCGGGACATTACTACCCGCATGCTGCTTTTACATACGGCTGGCTTTGGATACGATTTCTTCAACGAGACCTACGCCAGGCTGGCCAGGCACCACGGACAGCCGAGCGTGATAACAGCCTCCTATGCCTCCATCCGAACCCCATTGCTGTTCGATCCGGGCGACGAATGGGAATACGGAAGCAGCCTGGACTGGGCCGGGCAGGTGGTGGAGGGCGTGACCGGTCGGCGGCTCGGCGAGGTGATGACGGAGCGAATACTTCGGCCGCTTGGCATGGCGGATACCGGCTTTTCATTGACGCCATCGATGACCTCGCGCGCGGTCACCTTGCATCAGAGAGACGGTGTCGGCCGCTTGCTGCGGCTGCCTGATTTCAGGCTGCCACCGGAGCCCGAAGTCCAGATGGGTGGCCACGGCCTTTACTCGACGGCTACCGACTACGCCAAGTTTATCCGCATGTGGCTCAATGATGGGGGCGCCCCTGGCGGTCGGGTGCTGAGACCCGAAACCATCGAAATGGCGGAAAAGAACGGCCTCGGAGAAAAAAAGATCAAAAGGCTTCCCGGGGTGATACCGAGCCTCGCGCATGATGCCGAATTTTTCCCCGGAATGCCGAAATCCTGGGGGCTTAGCTTCATGATCAACGACGAAGCCGCGCCGACGGGACGACCGGCAGGCGCTCTGGCTTGGGCGGGGCTCGCGAACCTCTACTACTGGATCGACCGCCGAAATGGTCTCGGTGGGATCTGGGCCACGCAGATACTGCCCTTTGCAGACCCGGCCTCGATCGGAGGCTACCTTGATTTTGAAACGGCGGTTTACTCCACCTTTTCAAGGTAGCCAGCCTGAAGTATCGATTGTGCACGCCAAGCCTGGGCCGTGCGCCCCGCCTGGCGTCCACGGCGTCAGCCGTTGCCGGCAGGGCCGCCCTGGTCCATGCGGCGCCGGACAAGCTTGTAGGTGTGATCGGGTTGGACCTCATAGGTTTCGTAGACCATCTGGCCTTCGTACATGAAACGGTTTTGAACCATCGTGCCCGGCTCGGCCT
Organism: Ensifer sp. SSB1; assembly: GCF_016652895.1. NCBI lineage: Bacteria > Pseudomonadati > Pseudomonadota > Alphaproteobacteria > Hyphomicrobiales > Rhizobiaceae > Ensifer > Ensifer sp. SSB1. The sequence goes on along the minus strand of NZ_JAEPRP010000245.1, from coordinate 6,272 downwards.
GCGTCTTTCTGTTGCTCGCGTCCTCGCCGTAGGTCAGGCTTTGGGGAAGGGGCTCCAGGCCCTGTTGGGCGGTGTTGCAGCCAGCGAGGGCCAGGAGGCCGAGAACTGCGAGATATGTCGGTTTCATTGTTCGGTCCTTGGTGATTTGTAACGGACTTGGTGTTGCGGGCGGTCCAGTGCGCTAGCTGCGCATCTGTTCCTTTGTCAGCTTTTCGAACTTCTTGATTGCCCGATCGCGCTTCAGGCGCGAGAGGCGTTGTGTCCAGAAGATCCCGTCGAGTTGGTCGATCTCGTGCTGCAGGCAAATGGCCATCAGGCCATCTGCTTCCTCCTCGACCGTCTCGCCGACAAGCGTCTGATAACGAACACGGACGGATTGTGGCCTTTCGACGTCTTCCGATACGCCCGGCATCGAAACGCTGCCTTCGGCATGTCTTGCCAGTTGATCCGCGTGCCAGAGCACTTCCGGATTGACGAAGGTCCTGATCCCGCTTTCCCGATCGAGCTCGATGACGGTCACCCGTTGAAGGACACCGATATGCGGCGCGGTGATGCCAATTCCCTGTGCCGCTCGCATCGTGTCGAGAAGGTCGGCCGCAAGAGCCTCAAGCGCCGCATCAAAACGCGTGACGGTGTCCGCCTTCTGGCTCAGCAATGGATTGGGAAAGCGGACAATGGGACGGATCGCCATCAGATATTCCTCGGCTGCAGCGATCTGCGGCGCCGCGTCCCGTCAAGGATCACGAGAGGCGCTGTAAACCTTGGGCTGCTGTTTCGTTCGCTGAAATCGATTCCGGCTCCAGGGCACGAAGAGAAGTGCTAGCCGATCGCGCGATCGATGTCGACTGTGTCGAGATGCTGCCGGTTTTTCATGTATTTGCAACAGCTTGAATAAATCTGTTGTCGCCGTGCGTGGGGTGGTATCTGTGCTGTGGACCTCGGCAGGGCTTTGCGCTAGCAGGGCTGTACGACCCTACTTCCCGAGCATGGCGGCGGAAGAGGGCCAACCAACCGTCAGTGACGCATTCTTTTCGGCCCCTATATTGGAGCACCGGAAAGCAGCAATCGTTTCGAGGGCGCCCATGAGCAATATCGGCGACGACGACAGCGGTACCGAAGACGTCAAGTCCTTTGACGGCTCGGACATCTATGCCGACGACGGTTCGGTCCGTTCCGATTTCCTCATGCATGTCGGGGCCGCGGTCGCCGATCGCGATACGATTTACCTGCGCCAGCATGTCGCGGGCCTGCATTCCTCGGAACTCGGCGACCTGCTTGAAGCCATCCAGCCGGAACAGCGCCTGGCGTTGGTCTCACTGCTCGGCAAGGAGTTTGACCTTTCGGCGCTGACCGAAGTCGACGAAGCCATCCGTCTCGACATCGTCGAGCATCTGCCGAACGAACAGATCGCCGAGGCCATCGGCGAGATGGATTCGGACGACGCAGTCTACATTCTCGAAGACCTCGACCAGGAAGACCAGGACGAGATCCTGGCGAAGCTTCCCTTCACGGAACGGGTTCGCCTTCGCCGCTCGCTCGACTATCCCGAGAGCACGGCCGGCCGCCGCATGCAGACCGAGTTCGTGGCGGTGCCGCCGTTCTGGACCATCGGCCAGACGATCGACTACATGCGCGAAGATGAGGACCTGCCCGAGAGCTTCACGCAGATATTCGTCATCGATCCCACCTTCAAACTGCTCGGAGCCGTTGATCTCGACCGCGTGCTGCGCACCAAGCGTTCGGTCAAGGTCGATGCGATCATGCACGACACCAGCCACGCCATCCCCGCCGAGATGGACCAGGAAGAAGCAGCCCAGCTCTTCGAGCAATATGACCTTCTCTCCGCCGCCGTCGTCGACGACAATGGCCGGCTGGTTGGTGTTCTCACCATCGATGACGTCGTCGACGTCATCCAGGAAGAGGCCGAGGAAGACCTTTTGCGCCTGAGCGGCGTCGGCGATGAAGAACTGTCGGACTCGGTTGCCGAAGCATCGCGTTCGCGCGTGCCCTGGCTCTTCATCAATTCGATGACGGCTTGCATCTCCGCCTCGGTGATCGGGCTCTTCGATGCGACGATCCAGCAGATCGTGGCGCTTGCCATTCTGATGCCGATCGTCGCCGGCATGGGCGGAAATGCCGGCTCACAGACAATGACGATTACCGTACGCGCGCTCGCGACCCGCGGTCTCGACACTCACAACGCGCCGCGCATCATTCGGCGCGAAGCGGGTGTCGGCCTTCTGAACGGCATGATCTTCGGCACGTTGATTGGCCTGCTCGCCGGCCTCTGGTTTCAGGATCCGAACATCGGCGGCATCATCGCGACGGCGATGCTGATCAATATGATGGCTGCGGCGCTTGCCGGCATTCTCGTTCCGCTCTGCCTGGACCGTTTCGGCGCGGACCCGGCCGTCTCTTCCGCCGTCTTCGTGACCGCCATCACCGACGTCACCGGCTTCTTCAGCTTTCTCGGCATCGCCACCTGGTGGTTCCACGTAACGTAAGCGCGGTTGTTTGACTTTTACGTCAAGGTCAACGATAGTGTACGCGCATTGCAGCGCGCGCATCTTCTGGGACGCGCTCAGATCGCTGTAACACTTTGACCTGCTGCATAGTCATGACCTCAGATCGATGCCGATTTTAGGGGGTATGCGGTAAATCGTGGAATGGCAGCGTGAATAAATATTATAGCATCACCGAATTGACGCGGGAATTCGGCATCTCGACCCGGACGCTGCGGTTCTATGAGGACGAGGGCCTCATTCATCCCGAGCGCCGTGGGCGTACGCGGCTGTTCCGGCCGGCGGATCGGCGGCTGATCCAGGAAATTCTGCGTGGCCGGCGTATTGGCTTCACGATTGCCGAAATCCGCGAAATCATCCAGGTCTACAAGGACCCGCCCGGCGAGATGGGCCAGCTTCGGTTGTTGATGAGCCGCGTCGAGGAAAAGCGCGAGGAGCTTCGGCAGAAGCGCAAGGATATCGAAGACACGCTGGCAGAGCTCGACAATGTCGAGGAGGCGTGCCTGACGCGCCTCGCGGAAATCGGCGTCGGTACCTGACGCGTCTTTCGCTCCAAAAAAGGAAGGTTTCAAAGGGTGGTGCTGGCGCCGCCCTTTTTTGTATTTGCAGTTTCCGGCGCTGCTTTCAGATCCAGCGGCTGGTGTGCCGGCAATAGCGTTCGAATTCGAAGCCGAAGCGCGACAGGAGATGCCTCTCTTCGTTGCGAATGGCAAAGAGCGTTGTCAGCATCACCGCGGCAATTGCCGTGATGAAGAACCACGGATTGAGCGTCGCCAGACCGAAGCCGACCATCATCAGGGTATAGCCGAGATAGATCGGGTTCCGCGTGAAGCGGAAGGGGCCGTAGGTGACGAGGCAGGTTGCCGAGCGGTAGGGCATGACGGCCGTGTGCCGGTCGAGCAAGGTCTTCACTGCCCAAAGGTCCAGCCAGATCGCGGCAACGATCAGCGTACCGCCGCTGATCCAGGGAAACCAGCTGTGTCCGTGGGACACCGGGATCGGGGAATATCGCGCCAGAACAAGGGCCGCGAGCGTTGCGACGCCGTAAAGCAGGGCGGGCCACGGGAAATTCAGCGGCTTGGCACGATAGGCATTCATGTCCTAGTCCCCTGATTGCACGTTCATTGTGCACTGTCCCGCGATTCGCGCAATGCGTTCATCGGTGCTCACGTTGATCTCTCCCCTGTTCAGGCTATCGAACAGGTTTTGCTGCACCAGAAGGTCGAGCGTACATCCGCAGAAGGCCTCGCACGGCACGGCCGGGTTGCCCTGGTTGCAGGCCGCCACGCAATTGCTGCGATAGGCCTGCTTGGGATCCGGCAATGTCGGCGGTGAAATCAGCGAGAAGAGATAGACCAGTCCGATGAGCACGGGCTGGTGAATGAGGTATATGGCCAGACTGTGACGGCTGCCGAAGACGAACGGTCTCATCCACAGTTTGCCCTTGTCGCCTGTGGACGGACGGTTTGCCAGGGTCGCGACAAGGCGCGCGTGAAAGAGCTTGGCTGCGCCAAGACCGAGAAGGAAAGGCCCGAGCCACGGCAGCAGCGGTACGTAATCGTTGGAACGCGGCAGCGTTTCGGATAGCCCGACCCACCACAACCAAGGCTCGTCGAAGATCGGCGAGCGCAGGTAGAAAGGCGCCGCAATGGCTGCTGCTGCCGCGATGATGGAAATGGCCGCGGGAAGTCGGAGGAATACGAGGCCAATCACGCTTGCCGCCGCGATCTCGTGCAGAATGCCGAAGAAGATGAACGTGTCCGGGAACGCGAAGTAGGTCGCGATGGTAATCAGCGCCGCGGCACCGGCGATCTTCGCGAAGCGGCGCATGAACGCGTCGAGGCGGAGTTTCGGCCATTGTCCGAGCACAAGGCTGTAACCGGCGAGAAACAGGAAGCTGCTGGCGATGAGCCGGGCGAAGATCTTCCAGCCGCCGGTGCCGGCAGTTCCCGCGGCAACGTAGCCGAAGAACTCGAGGTCCCAGACGAAGTGATAGGTGGCCATGGCGAGCAGCGCCACGCCGCGCGCAACATCGATAAAGGCGAGCCGCCCCCGTGCGCCAGATTGAGCCGGGATCTGTGTTGCCGGTGAAGTCACGTTGCTGTCGGACATGGGCGTTCGCCATCCTGTGGGCGTGAGAAAGAATGGCATGGCTGGCTTGCGCCAAACACGCGTCGTTGGTTGATGGAAATGACCAGGCTCCGTCTGCTAGCGCTCGGCATGGCCGGCGCGCATGCCGTCAGGGCGTTGCGTCCTGCAGCAGCGCCGCGCGCGCCTCCGAGAAGAACTGCCTGCGGGTCAGCACGAAGATGACGAAGACCGTCAGTCCGACGAAGACATAGGGGCTGATGAACCAGCCGAGATAGCCGATAGAGAGGAAAATCGCCCGGAGCCCGGCGTTGAAGTGTTTGGCGGCCAGCACATTCATGCGGATCGCGCGTTCCGCTGCCTTCTCCGCTGCCTGCGGGTCGCGCTGCATGTCGGCGGTCATCGGAATACCGCCCATCAGGATCGAGCAATAGTTGAACAGCCGATAGGACCACCCGAACTTGAAGAAGGAATAGCCGAAGAGGCAGGTGAGGCCGCCGACCTTCAGCTCGAACGCCGTTCGCCCGCCGTGGAAGACATAGGGCATGTCCGCAAAGATCATCTGCGCCTGTTCGGTCGCCCCGAGCAGTGCGAAGCAGCCGCCAAGCGCGAAGATCGTCGTCGAGGCAAAGAAGGCGGTGCCGGCTTGCAGGCCCGCGATGATCTGTGTGTCGATCATTTTCAGGTCGCGGTTGAGCGAGTTGCGGATCCAGCGGCCGCGATGCTCGTTCATGAGGCGGGTGAGACTCACGCGCTTGAAGCCGCGCGTGCCATCGGTCGCCCAGCTGAAACCCGCCCAAAGCAGGATAAACACGACAAGCGCTATGTAATCTTCGAAGGTCATACACGTGTTTTTGGCATGGCTTTTGGAAATTGCAAGGTGGCCGCGGCGGCAAGGGAATCGACGGCGCGTCAACTACTGTGATGAAATTGCGGCGGAATTTCTCTCCGCTCCTACTGACCGTTTGCGCGGTTTTCACCAGTTTCGCGATTGGCGCGGTAGGGGCCCGACACCTTTTCGCCACATTCCCCCATTGCGCATTTACGCTTTCTTCAATATGCAGGGCCTCAGACGCGGACGCCATATGTGCTGTCCGCGGCCGTTGAGAGTTTTTCGGAGACATCATGGACAATACAATTCAGAAGTCTTGCTGGGGCGTGACTGCTCGCGCCGTAGCTGGTTTCGCTGGCGTTCTTGTTCTTGCTTATCTTTTTGGCGGCCTTTGATATCTAGTATCTAGAAAAGTCCACTGATTGACGGCGCGGCTTCCCAAAAGCCGCGCCGTTTTGATTCCGGAATCCGGCAGTTCCCCGAAAGCCATGTCGCGACGCCAATGTCGCACGGATGGGATCGAATGTCGGTTGGCCGCCTGATCGTTTGCTATGGGATCGCTTAGGCTGCGTTCCTATATTTGTAGTGGATTTCCTTAAATCGGAACCGATCTGAGGATAAAATCGTCCAGCAAGTATGAGGATAGCGCGCCGGTTCGCACAGACCGTGAAGCGTGATATCGAGGCAATCGTAAATGCGGCGCTCAGGCAATCATGCCGGTGCGCCGCGAGTCAGTCTCCGGGGCAGGCAACTTATGTTTCTTTCCGTCTTCGACGTGTTCAAGATCGGCATCGGGCCTTCGAGCTCGCATACGATGGGGCCGATGTCGG